>JBHIBM010000007.1:0-18646 GCA_046759085.1 Candidatus Zixiibacteriota bacterium | reverse complement strand
AACCCAGAACAGGAGGCGGGAAGATCAAAGATGAGAGAATACGACATCATAATCGTAGGCGGCGGTCCCGGAGGTCTGACCGCCGGAATGTACGGGGCCCGCTCCATGCTCAAGACCCTCATTATCGAGCGATACCTTCCCGGGGGACAGGTCGCCAATACCGAGCTCATCGAGGATTACCCCGGCTTTGAGTCCATCTCCGGGGCGGAATTGGCCACCAGAATGTCCGAGCACGCCAAAAAGTTCGGAGCCGAAATAACCTCCGAAAACGCCAGCGAAATCTACTGCGAGGGAAATGACCGCATGGTGGTCACCGACGAGGAGAAATATAAAGCCCCGGTGGTCATAATCGCCACCGGCGGACAGCCCCGGAAGCTGGGAGTTCCTGGAGAAGAGGAATTTGCAGGCAGGGGCGTCTCATACTGTGCCATCTGCGACGGTGCCTTTTTCAAAGACCAAAAGATCGCCGTAGTTGGGGGAGGCGATGCCGCCGTGGAGGAGGCAAATTTTTTGACCAAGTATGGAAGCAAGGTCTACATCATCCACCGCCGGCATGAACTTCGCGCTCAAAAAATCATTCAAGACCGAGCTTTCAAGAATGGAAAAATCGAATTCGTCTGGGACAGCGTCGTCGAGAAGATAAACGGTAAGCAGAAGGTGGAATCCCTCACCCTGAGGAACAAAAAAACTGGAGAGGGAAGCCAACTCCAGGTCGGTGCGGTCTTTGTCTTCATCGGCTTCGTCCCCAATAGCAAGTTGGTCCGGGAGGGCCTGAATCTAGATCCCAACGGTCACATTCTCACCAACGAGCGGATGGAGACGAATATCCCCGGGATTTACGCCATTGGAGACGTCAGAGCCCAGCTCTGTCGCCAGGTGACCAACGCCGTCGGAGATGGCACCACCGCTGCGGTCGCCGCCGATAAGTATATCGAAAGCCTCCGGGATAGCCGGCTGTCAGTGAATGCTAAATTGTGAGCGGTCCCCCTGGGACCGAGAAGCTTCCGTTGGACTCTACCGGCTCCGCCTGTCCCTGTTCGCCATGACGTCTTACAGCCCCACAATTGTGGTCTCTGGCCCAACTCCAACCGGGACTCTCCCGCACCGGCAGATACAGCTTTTCTCCCATAAGACATTGCTGCTGAGAACCTGAACAGTCTCTTACGGGACTTCTCACCATATCCCTGATTGATAATTGCGCCCCCGTTTACCTTCCCATCTACCCTGACGATATAGCATCTAGCAAGCGGCGCTTTGAAACCAGAAGGAAAGGTGCGGCAAACGGGGAAAGCCCATGGGGACAGGTGTTAAGCTCGCTTCCCCTCTGGCGGGGGAGGAGAGAACCCCTCGCGGGGGAAAACCGACCATCCTGGTAATTGACGACGAGGAGAGCGTCTGTGGAATCGTCGCCGAGATGCTCGACGACGGCGAATATGATATCATCGCCACCACCGATCCTCACCAAGGTATAAAGCTCATAGAATCCCGCCCCCTGGAGGTCATCATCACCGATTTGATGATGGGGGAGATAAGCGGGGTGGATATACTCAACGCTGCGAATCGCTCTCAGCCGGACGTAGTTCTCATTCTGATGACCGGCCAACCCACCATCGAGAATGCAGTATCTGTGGTCAAATCCGGAGCCTTCGAGTATCTGGTCAAGCCCTTCACCGCCGAACAGCTCAAGGCCACTGTCGAAGGGGGCCTCTCCACGCAGAAATTGGAGCGGGACAACATAAAGCTCCGCGAGATCGTCTCGCTGCACGAGATCTGCGAGAAGATGGGCTCCACGGTTCAGCTAGAGCCCCTTCTGGACTTCATCATCGAGACCGCCCTCAAAGAGTTCGAGGCAGATATGGGAGCGATTCTGCTCTACGACGGCAAAAACGGGCAGTTGGAATTGAAAGCCACCAAGGGATTGAGCCCCGAGTTCGTGAACGAGAATCGATGGTTCAGCAAAGATAACGCCTCCCTGTGGATAGAGAGTTCCTCCAAACCCTATCTTTATGATGTCAATTTCTCCGCAGGATCGCAGACGTTTTTCGGCACTGCCCGAGGGCTTGTTAAGTCTGCGATTTCACAGCCGCTGTTGGCCCGCGGGCAATTCTTCGGGGTCTTGTTTCTCATGCGTACCCACAGCCTCAAACCCTTCACTTTGGGGCAGCTGGCCTCTCTGGCAATTCTGGCCTCCAAGGCCGCCACCGCCATTCACAACTCCAAGCTCTATGAGGACTTGCAGGAGACCTACCTTGCTACCATAATGGCGCTGGCCAACTCCATCGAGGCTCGAGACAAGTACACCCGGGGTCACACTGAGAGGGTATGGAGTTTCGCAACCGCCATTGCAAGCGAGCTAGGTTGGCCACCAGAGAAGAAGCTGGAACTTCGCATGGGAGTGATTCTTCACGACATCGGCAAAATAGCGGTTCCAGACAGAATCCTCAACAAGCAGGGTCTCTTGACCACCGAAGAGTTCGAGGTCATGAAGAGACATCCGGTCCAGGGGGCCAGAATTGTCGAGGGAATCCCGTTTCTGGAACCGGCACTCCCCTATATTCTATATCATCACGAAAGATACGACGGCAAAGGCTACCCTTACGGCCTGAAAGGGGAGGAGGTACCCATCCAGGGAAGGTTATTAGCGGTGACGGACACTCTGGATGCGGTCAGCTCTGATAGACCTTATCGTAAGGGGAAGAAATTCTCGGAGGCGGTGGAAGAGGTGATCCGCTGCTCTCAAACCCAATTCGATCCCAGCATCGTCGAAGCCTGCAAAAGCGCATTTAAATAAGTCGACCACAGGCTCGTAAATCACCTTCCGTTAACTCAACTGCCTCGAGTTGAAACCGCCTTCTGTCTGGTCAACTTCTGAGCACCTCTTCGTAAAGCGTACCGCAAAAAACCTCTTTTCAATTCCGGTTTTTCCGTTATATTCGAAATATGAGAGTTCTAAAGATTCTCCCGGTGCAACGCTTCCTGGTTGTGCTCGGTCTTCTGCCTACAATTTCGATGAACCCTTCGCAGAAAGCCTTTGGGTTGGATGAACGTTATCACACCTACCAGGAGGTAATAGTCGAACTGGATTCTCTCCATAACGCTTTCCCGGAAATTACCCGCCTCGATTCTATCGGACACACCACTCGAGACAGTCTGGCGATCTGGTGCCTGAAGATTTCCGATAATCCCTCCCTGGAGGAGGATGAACCTGGAATCCTGCTTTTGGGAAACCAGCACCCCGAAGAGCTCTTGGGAGGGAGGTCCTGATGGGGATGTTGCATGTGCCGACAAGGGCCGCGGTCAAGCTGGAGGTATTTGACCTCTCTGGGAGGAGAGCTGCCAGCTTTCTGGAGCCGGTTGAGGAGATGGAATCTCACTCCATCATCTGGGAGACCTTTGGAGTCTCCTCCGGCATCTATCTGTGTGAGTTGACCACCGACGCTCATTCCCTGACCCGGAAAATGATGCTTCTGAGGTAGTGAAAATGAGAGGCTTTAAGAACCCCGGGCAAAACAGGCAGTTTAATGAACGTGCTCTTAATCACCAACATCTTCCATAGTAGAATGTTGAAATTGAAAACACCGACGTACCTTATGATCTTCCTGCTCTTCTGGGGGCAACCCTGTTTGGCAGAAAATGTCGATTACGTCTCCAGCGCTTTGTGGACTAAAGCATACGGTGTCGCCGTTGCAGACGATTATGCCTATTGTTCCTTTGCCAACGGGCTCTTGGTCTTGGAGGTGTCAGATCCCACCAAGCCAGCTTTTTTAGGCCAATGCTATTTGGGAACCGGAGAAAGAGGCATTTTTGCTCAAGGGAATTACGTCTATCTTGCCGGTGGGGAGGTTGGTTTACACATAGTAGATGTCTCCAACCCGCAGCAACCCGATTTGGTCGGTAGTCTGGACACCCCCGGGTATGCACACGATGTTTACGTTTCTGGCAGTTATGCTTATATAGCTGACGACACCTCGGGACTCTTGATAATTGATACGGACGATCCCATTCACCCATTTATCGTGGGCGAATATAATTCCTCCGGTAAAACCTGTGGTCTTTTCGTAAGCGACAGATATGCGTATCTGGCCGACGGCCATGAAGGTTTGGTGATCCTCGATATTTACGACCCTGAGCATCCATCTTGGGTTGGCGCTTACAATACCCCCGGGAGTGCCAATGCCGTCTTCGTTAGTGAAGGTTATGCCTTCATCGCCGATGGCACCTCCGGTCTGCAGATAATAGATGTGTCCGAGCCCACCCAACCCAGCTTCGCTGGCGGCTGTGATACTCCCGGCAACGCCGGTGACCTCTTTGTATGCGGACAGCATGCTTACATCGCCGATGGATACAGTGGCGTGCAGGTTGTAGAGGTTACAAATCCAACGAATCCCGAATTGATTAGCAATTATGAGACTCAGGATTTCACCTTTTCGGTGTATGCAAGTGAAGAATACGTATACCTCGCTGATGGACGGGGAGGTGTTCCCGTGGTCGATATCACCGATCCCCTCTATCCAGTCCTGGCGGGAAGCTACCAGCCCCCGAGCAGCACCATCGGGGTCTACGTGAGCGGAGATCACGCTTACATCGCGGCTCACAGTTCCGGTCTATTTGTGGTTGACATCTCACATTTGCTTCATCCGGAAATAGTCGGCACCTACGACACTCCCGACAACGCCTATGCGGTCTGGGTTAAGGATAACTTTGCCTTCGTCTGTGATCGTTTTTCGGGCTTGCAGGTAATAGATGTCTCCAATCCCAGAGAGCCGGTTTATGCCGGAGGATGTGACACCGAAGATTTCGCCCGGGGAATTTATGTAAAGGACAACTACGCTTATATTGCCGATGGTCACGGTGGCTTGCAGATAGCTGACATCTCCAATCCTTATGAACCGTATATCGTTGGCAGTTGTATCACCCCCTATTTTGCCCGCAAGGTGTATGTCGACAGCATCTATGCCTACGTCGCCGACGGCACCTCCGGCCTGCAGGTAATCGATATCCACGAGCCCCGGGATCCGGTCATCGTCAGTGATTTCAATACCGGTGGGTACAGTTACGGGATCTACGTCCGGGAGGGATACGCCTACCTGGCCGATGGGGTTAGTGGTTTGCTGATACTTGACGTCTCCGACCCTCTTGACCCTCATCTGCTTGGCCAATACAACACTCCCGATTATGCTCGGGGAGTGAAACTATGGGGCGATTATGCTTACGTCTCCGACGGAGCCTCGGGGCTGCAAGTGATTGACATTTCCAATCCGGAGCATCCCGCCTTTGCTGGCAGTCACGAGACCCCCGGCTCTGCCGAGAGTATCTTCGTGAAGGGAGGAAATGCCTTTGTAGCCGACTCCTGGTCTTTGATGATCCTACACTTCCCCACCTCCCCTGTAGCTTCCATTTCCATCTCTCCCGACAGCCCGCCGATTGAGATCCCTCCCCAGGGAGGTAGTTTCACATTCTCCGGAAGCTTGACAAATAACACTGCTCAGAGTCAAAGGTTCACAACCTGGGTCATGGTGGAGGTCCCGGGTCTCGGTTGGCACGGTCCCCTGAAGACCTCAACGCCGCTTTTATCACCCTACCAATCTGTGGAGCGTGATTCCCTCAGGCAATATGTACCAGGGTGCGCACCCGCGGGGACTTATGCCTATGTTGCCTATGTGGGAGAATATCCCTCGGTGAAGATCGACAGCTCCTATTTCCAGTTTGCCAAGAGTGGGAGTATCCCCGAGTGTGGCTCTGGCCGGCTTTTCACTGAGGCCCCCGATGAACGGGAGAGGTTGCCTCTGCCGAGTGGATTTGCGCTGTCGCAGAACTTTCCGAATCCTTTCAACGCTAATACCACCATCAACTATCGGTTGCCGCTCGCCACCGAGCTACGGTTGGAGATCATAAACCTCCTCGGTCAGAGGCTGGCTATCTTGGTCGATGGTAGACGGGAGGCAGGAAACTGGTCGGTTATCTGGGAGACTTCGGGGATCGCTTCTGGGGTCTATTATTGTAAGATGACCGCCGGCGACTTCAGCCAGACTAGGAAGATGATATTGATCAGATAGGTCGTGAAGCATTCGAAAGACAGATAGGCAACCCTTCCTGTTATTGAGGTAGAAAGGATCCTCGCCCAACTAACTCCTCAGCGTAATCCGCATTCGATTCACGATTTGCCACTCATCTATTTGCCATTTACCATTCTCGACAGACCTGTGGGCGCCCACGGATGTTGCCAATCCAATCAGGAAATAGCTTGACTTTTCTTGTCGGGCCGATATAACTTTAGAAGCTGCTTTGGGCAGTTGGCAAACCTGGAACTTTTTGAGTTTTTGTCTGTTTGTGACTCGCGATTGTGGTTTCCGAGCAGGCAACAGAGTCAGGGTGAGAAGGATTGTGACACCATCTCGAGGTTCACGGTGATAAAGGGCTTTTACAAAGAGCGTCTGGCAGAGCTGACCATATCGGAGATGTTCGACTATAGCGCCCAGCAGTATGGCAGCTCTGTGGCAATGCGTTATTTCACCCAGGGGCGTTTCCCGGACATCACCTATGCGGAGTTGAAGCAGAAGATCGACCACTTCGCTCGGGGTCTGGGAAAACTCGGTTTCTCCCCCGGGGATAAAGCCGCTCTCCTCTCGGAAAACCGTCCCGCGTGGGGGACTGCCTATCTGGCGGTTCTGAAATCGGGAGGCGTCACGGTCCCTTTAGATCCCCAGTTGAAGGGTCCGGAGCTCAGTCACATCATCAGGGAATCGGGAGCGAGATTTGCGATTGTCTCCGCCAAGTTCGCCTTCGACTTAGAGGAGCTTGTCGCCGACATCGCCGGGTTTGATACCCTCATCTACATGGACGGGCTTGCGGCAACCTCTGCCCGGGAGCTGGAGGAGGGAACCGAACCGCGTTTCCAGCGGGTCTCCTATCACGAGGTGAGCTCCAGCGGTGCCCAGGAGAATTTCGATTTCCCCAAGGTGGATCCGGAGGAGGTGGCGACTCTGATTTATACCTCCGGCACCACCGGGCAGTCCAAGGGGGTGATGTTGACTCATAAAAACATTATGTCCGACATTGCCGCTCTGCAGCAGGCCACCGAATTCCAGCCCACCGACAACTTTCTTTCGGTTTTGCCCCTCCACCACACCTTCGAGTGCACCTGCGGTTTTCTGACCCCGCTCTCAGGCGGTGCCATGATCACCTATGCTCGCAGTCTGAAATCCAAGGAGTTGCTGGAGGACATAAAACGGAACAACGTTACCATGTTGTTGGGAGTGCCGCTTCTGTTCGAGAAGATGCTCACCGGGCTTCTGAAGGCCGTGGAGAAAAAGCCCGCTTCGGCGCGAGCGCTCTTCAAAACCGGTTTTGCCGGCGTCCGCGTGGTGAAAAAGCTCACCGGCTACGATGCCGGTGCCCAGGTCTTCAAGGGGCTTCGGGAGAAGGCGGGGCTGTCCTCCCTGCGCCTTCTGATCTCCGGTGGGGCTCCGCTCCCCCCGGAGGTGGCGGAGGGCTTCACCACCCTGGGGGTATGCTTTTTGCAGGGATACGGTCTCACCGAAACCTCGCCGGTTTTAACCTTAAACCCGGAGGACAAACCGAAAGCGGCCTCCATCGGGAAAGCCCTTCCAGGGGTTGAGATAAAGATCATGAATCCCGATGAGAAGGGAGTTGGAGAGCTGGTGGCGAGGGGACCGATGGTGATGAAAGGTTATTACAACAACCCGGAGGCCACCGCGGAGGTGTTAAGAGACGGTTACTTTCACACCGGCGATTCCGGCTGGGTGGACGAGGAGGGTTACTATTATGTCGCTGGACGAATCAAAGATGTCATCGTCACCGCCGCCGGCAAAAACGTTTACCCCGAAGAGGTCGAATTCGCGTTGGCGAAGAGTCCGTATATATTGGAAACGCTGGTGCTGGGAAGAGCGCCCGAGGAGGCCACACCTAAGAGAGTCAGGAGGGAGCAGGTGTGGGCCATAGTAGTCCCAGACTACGAGTACTTCGATCAGATAGCTCAGGAGAGAGGCATCGCTTTCGACGAGGCCAAAATCGAAGCCACCATCAAGGAGGAGGTCTCCAAAAAGTGCGCCGAGATAGCCGACTATAAGAGGGTGAAGTATTTCACCATCAGGGAGGAGGAATTCGAGAAAACCTCCACCCGAAAGATAAAGAGGTACCTGTTCCGACATCCCCCGGTGGCGGTGACAGACGTAGGAAAGACCGGGAAGCACTGATCAAACCGAAGCTTACCGGGCAGAGGTACAACTATGCTCTATGCGGTCATATTGGCGGGGGGGCGGGGTGAAAGGTTCTGGCCTCTCTCCCGCAGTGAGTCACCCAAGCAGCTCCTGCGCTTGACCTCTGATAAGACCATGCTGGAGGAGACCTTCTCCCGCGTGGAAGGGTTCATTCCTCTGGAGCGCACCCTGATTGTTACCGGGGAGGAGCTCAAAGAGAAAATCCTCTCGACGATGAGGTTTCTCAAAGAGGACAACCTCCTGGTGGAGCCTCGGGGAAGAAACACCTGCCTTGCCATCGGACTGGCAGCCGCCCACCTCGGCAAACAGGATCCGGGGGCGGTCATGGTGGCTCTCTCCTCCGACCATCAGATCTCCCCACCTCAAAGGCTGGTGGAGATCCTGCAAACCGCAGCCGATCACGCTCAGGCGGAAGACTGCCTTCTCACCATAGGAGTGGTTCCCTCCCGAGCCGAGACTGCCTACGGCTACATCGAACTGCAGGAGATGGTTACCGCGGGAGCGGCCATCCCGATTTATCGGGTCAAAAAGTTCAAGGAGAAACCCTCCAAGATTGCGGCCCAGGAATATTATTACGACCGTAAACACCTGTGGAACTCCGGCATCTTCGTCTGGTCGGTTAGAGCCTTCCTCGCCGCCATGAGAGCGGCGGTGCCGGACATGGCTCTTGCTTTGGAGAGGTATCAGCAGGAACTCGGAACCGCCTCGGAGCTCCAGGCCCGGCGGGAGCTTTACCAGGGGGCTGTGAACATCTCCGTCGATTGCGCCATTCTGGAGAAGGCCAAAAATGTCCTGACCGTCAAAGCCGATATCCATTGGGACGACGTCGGCAGTTGGCTGGCTCTATCCCGCATCAAGAAGCTCGACCGTGAAAATAACCTTATCATCGGAGAGGCCCTCGCCCTCGACACTTACGAGACCACAATTCTCAACGACGGCCCGGGGCTGGTTGCCGCTTACGGAGTCTCCGATCTGGTGGTGGTCAGAACCGACGATGTCGTGTTGGTGGCTCACAAAACCCGAATTCCGGATATAAAAGAGCTGGTCGCTCACCTCAGTAAGGACGAGAAGCTGAGACGGTTTCTCTGAGAGGGTCCCTTCATGGGAGAAATCTTCAAACGCTATTCGAGCTGGGTTGTGATTCTGTCGCTGGTGATCCCCCTGCTCTACACGTGCACCGCGGTGGTACCGAGAAGGGTTGGAGGCGAACCTCCAGACCGCCGCACCGCCGGAGAGAAAGACTTCGATCCTTTCGGTTTTGAAGCTGACACCTTGATAGTCAGCAGAGGGGAGTTGCGCCGGGAAGGTCTAAGAGCGGTCGGAGAGGCCGAGCCGGGACCCAGAAAGAGAACCCGCTCGGAGGCAACTTCTCCGCGAACCGTCTACCGGGTGCAGATCTTCATGACCAAATATCCGGAGCTGGCCTCCGAGAAGGCTCAAGAGGCCGAAGCCATCTTCTCGGAGAGGGTCTATATCGATTTCGAAGCCCCGTACTACCGGGTGCGACTGGGAGAGTTCGACACCCTGGAGGGCGGAGAAGGATTTCTCCTTCGGGTGCGACAGTCCGGCTATCGAGATGCCTGGTTGGTTAAGACGACTATTCATGAAGGGAGTCGATAGTCGAAAAGAGCAGGTGATAAGATTTGTGAAGTGTTGAAGGTCGACAGGGAGAACCCCTCAAACCAGATTCTGGAGAGAGTCTCTTCTGTGGTCAAGTCTGGTGGGGTTGTGATCCTGCCCACCGAGACCGTCTACGGTCTGGTGGGCGATGTTTCAAGTGCACCGGTTCTGGAGAGAATCTTCAAGCTCAAGAGGAGAGGCGCGGATAAGCCGATCTCGATTTTCGTCAATCGCGAAGTCTTAATAAAGCTCTTTCCGAAAGGGTTGCCGCAGGTCTCCCGCAGGTTGGCGGATAGGTTCTGGCCGGGACCTCTAACTCTGGTAATTCCCTATGAAGGAAGATACCTTCAGCACCTGACATCTGGAAGTAGAAAGATCGGCTTGAGGTTTTCAGCCTCCAAGTTGACACAGGGGGTTCTTGAGAAGGTGAAAACACCTCTTTCGGCAACCAGCGCCAACCTCTCCGGGGAGAGGAGACCTTACCCCTTTGAGAAAATCCTACAAACCTTCAGCTCCCGGGTCGATTTAATCGTAAAAGCTGAAGAGAGACAGGGAGAGAAGGCCTCCACGGTGCTGGAGGTTGAGGCCGAGGGGGTGCGAATCATTAGAGAGGGGGCGGTGCCGATAAAGGAGATAACAGACTTTCTGCTCGAAGGGTGAGCCGCATCTGAGAAAGCCCCCATGGAGAAAAAAGGAGGGAGATTCAAGGTTCTTTTCGTGTGCACCGGAAACACCTGCAGAAGTCCGATGGCTGCTGGCTTGATGAATAAGCTCCTCTCGGAGGCCGACTTCGACGGAATCGAGGTCGGCTCTGCTGGCACCGGTGCCTTGAACGGTTGGCCGGCGGCTCCCCATGCCCTGGAGGTCACCAAGAACTGGGGAATCGACATCTCTGCCCACCGCTCACGAACACTCGATGAGGGGACTGTGGAGGCGGCGGACTTAATCCTCTGTATGGCTCTGGAGCACCATCGCGCCGCCAGGCAGCTTTCGGCGAGCTCTGGAAGGAAGAGCTACCTTTTAGCCTCTTATCCCCAAAGGCCGGAGGAAACCCCCCTGGCCAGGATCGAAGACCCCATGGGCGGCGATCTGGAGGTCTACGAGAAGGCCTTTATGAGGATAGACGAACATCTGCGAAGGATCTTCGGCGACCTCTTAGAAAGGGCCCGAGCGCCCGAAGAGGGCCGATAGTATGCGCTTCAGTCCCCCCAGAGGTTTAAAAGGCTTCCTGGCCATTGTGATTGGCTTTGCAATCAGTTGTCCCTTCACCGCTGGTGGGGAGGAGGACCTCACCAAGGATTTCGAAAGCGATCTCACCTTAGAGCAGGCCAAAGCGGAGATGGACACTTTCCCCGGCGAGGTCATCGACACCTCCCTGTATAACCAGATTTGGTCTTCGGACGAGTGGTTCCGAAGGGAGATCGAAAACAGAGCCTTCGGGGTGGGGGAGCGCCTGGATTTCGACATAAAGTACGGCTTCATTCGTGCCGGTCACGCCGTCCTGCAAGTGAGAAAGATCGTCGATTGCGGAGGCCAGCCCACCTATCACATCGTCTCCACCGCTCGCACCAACAAGTTTTTCTCCTTCTTCTTCAAGGTCGATGACCGCGTGGAATCGTTCGTGGATATAGGGGGGATTTTTTCTCATCGTTTCGAGAAGCATCTCCGGGAGGGAAGTTTCAAAGCAGACCGGGTCACCAACTTCGACGCCATCAATCACCTCGCCATCACCGGGAAGGATTCAATCCCGACCTATCCTTTTGTCCAGGACATGCTCTCCGCCTTCTATTACGCTCGAACTCAGAAGATCCAGGCGGGGGTACCGTTGTACATCGATAACCACACCGACAGGAAAAACTACCCCATCGAGGTGAAGGTTCATCGAAAGGAGAGGGTGAGGGTGAAGGCCGGGAGCTTCGATTGCCTCTTGTTGGAGCCGGTGTTGAGCAGCAGCACCATCTTCGAGAACAAGGGCAAGCTTTTCATCTGGGTTACCGACGATGAGTACAAGATGCCGGTGAAGATGAAGAGTAAGGTGGTCATCGGCTCTTTCACCGCGGAGCTGAAAAAATACACTCTGGGAAAGATCCCGAAAGGTTAGCCATGTCTCCACGACCGCCGGCGGATTTGAGCAAGGTCAAGAGGCTCTCCATTAAGTCTCGTCCCCGCAAGGTGAAACTATCCGACTTCGCAAAGCCTCTGGGGAAGAGGGCGAGTTCCGCCGATTTCCTCCGAAGTCTCCCCGATAGCCTCAAAGCTGCGGATTTCCGCAGACTGATTGATCTGATCATCGAAGCTAAAAGGAAAGGCCGGCCGGTGATCCTCCTCATGGGGGCGCACGTAATCAAGGTTGGGGTCTCTCCCCTGATTATCGAGCTTGTGAAGGAGGGGGTCATCACCCACCTGGCCTTGAATGGTGCCGGCATCATCCACGATGTGGAGCTGGCCTTCTGGGGGATAACCTCCGAGGAGGTCGCCGAAAACATCGCCGACGGCAGCTTCGGCATGACCAGGGAGACAGCTGATTTCTTAAACCAATTAGCACAGGAAAGTGCTGGGGAGGAGCTGGGCTTAGGCGAGCTGGTTTGCCGCAAGCTAACGAACGCCTCCCCAACCAATAAAAGCTTCAGTCTCCTTTACAGTTGCCGCCAGAAAGCTGTCCCGGTCACCGTCCACGTCGCCATCGGGACCGATACTATCTGCCAGCACCCCAACTTCGACGGTGCCTTCTGGGGAGAGAAAAGCTACCTGGATTTTAAGATCCTGGTTGAGAGTCTGAAAGACCTCGGCAATGGTGGCGTGGTCTTAAACCTCGGCTCCGCGGTGGTCCTGCCGGAGGTCTTCCTGAAGGCCTTGACGGTGGCTCGAAACCTATACGGGAGCATAACCGGTTTTGCCGCTGCGAACTTCGACATGATTCAACACTACCGTCCCAACGAGAATGTCGTCAGACGACCCACCGCGACGGGCGGCGAAGGTTTTTCCTTCACCGGTCACCACGAGATAATGATTCCCCTCTTAGCCTGGGGGCTCTTGGGAGGGCTGAGGGAACACACCTCTCCATCTGAAAAGGTCTAAACCTGAAGCGGGGCACGTCTGTTTCGGTCTCAATACCCCAATGACTATAATTTTTACATTGCCTTTAGGTCGACAGTTTTTTAAATTGGGTTTTTAAGGCCAGAAAAAGATAGCGCAGAACAATAAAAGAGGTAGGATATGGCTCAGATAATTGAATGTGTTCCCAACTTCTCCGAGGGAAGGCGACCCGAGGTGATCGACGCCATAATAAGAGAGATTCAATCGATCCCCGATGTCAGGGTCTTGGACCGGGAGATGGACAAAGATCACAACCGGGCGGTGGTCACCTTTATCGGTCCGCCTCAGAACGTCAAGGAGGCTGCTTTCCGGGGGATCTGCAAGGCCACGGAACTCATCGACATGGAAAACCATACCGGCGAGCATCCGCGGGTTGGAGCAACTGATGTGATCCCCTTTGTTCCGGTATCGGGGGTGACTCTACAGGATTGCAAGGTCTTGGCTCAGGAGTTGGGAGCAGAGGTGGGCGAGAAGCTGCAAATACCGGTCTATCTGTATGAGGCCGCCGCCAAAAGGCCCGATCGGGAGAACTTGGCCGACGTCAGAAGGGGAGAGTACGAGGGGTTCAAGGCAACCATCGAGACCGACCCCGACCGCGTCCCCGATTTCGGTCCCCGCCGGATGCACCCCACCGCGGGAGCGATCATAATCGGCGCCAGACCTTTTCTGATCGCCTTCAACGTCTATCTGGGCACCGACAACGTGGGGTTCGCCAAAAGGATAGCCAAGGCGATCCGTTTCCGCTCAGGGGGATTGAGGTATCTCAAGGCCCTGGGATTCGAGATTCGAGACCGCGGGCTGGTACAGGTCTCCATGAACCTCACCAACTTCAACTTGACCCCGGTTCACCGCGTCTTCGAGATGATAAAATCGGAAGCTGACAGGTGGGGGGTGCCGATAGTCTCCAGCGAGATCGTGGGGCTCACTCCCCTCAAAGCGATGATCGATGTCGCCGATTTCTACCTCAAATTCGAGAACTTCAGCGCCGACCAGATCCTCGAGAATAAGCTTCTGGGAACCACCTCCCCTCGGGAGAAAAGCATGGAGGACTTCATCACCGAGGTGGCCTCCTCCTCTCCGGCTCCCGGAGGCGGCAGCGTTGCCGCCCTGGCGGCTACACTCTGTTGTGCTTTGGCCTCGATGGTCTGCCGCCTGACCGTGGGCAAGAAGAAGTTCGCGGAGGTGAGTGAGGAGCTGGGAAAGGTGCTCTTGGAGTCTGAGAGGCTGCGAGAGAGAGCCGGGCAACTCATCGTGGAGGACACCGAAAGCTTCAACAACGTCATGCGGGCGATGAAGCTGCCGAAAGACTCCGAGCTGGAAAAGGAGAAACGCCGCCAGGCGGTCCAGGAGGCCACCAGGGGTGCCACCATGGTTCCCCTAGAGGTGATGGAGCTCTCCCGGGAGGCTCTGAAATCGCTTAAGCTCATCGCCGAGAAGGGAAACCCGAATTCAATCTCCGACGCCGGGGTGGCCGCGGCCATGGCCCATACTGCCTGTTTCGGTGCCTCCTTGAATGTTCGCATCAATTTGGGAGGGATCGACGATCCCGATTTCAAAGATGAAAGGGAATCTCGAATGAGAGCCATATTGGAGGAGGTCGATAACCTCTATGAGGAAACCATCGCGATAGTCGAATCGAAACTATGAAGGGCCCCGACCGCTTTGTTGACCTCCACTTGCATACCAATGCCTCCGATGGTCTGACCTCCCCCGGGGAGGTGGTTCGGCTCGCCCGGGACAACAACTTAGCCGCCATCGCCATCACTGACCACGACTCCCTGGAGGGTTTCAAGGAGGCCCTACCCATCGCGGAGGAGACCGGCATTGAGATAATTCCCGGGGTTGAGCTCTCCTGCTTCCATCAAGGGGAAGACCTTCATATTCTGGGTTACCTCGTTGACTACGAAAATCCTGAGTTCGTCCGTGAGATTGCGCACCTCCAGGTGGAGAGGTTCGAAAGGGGCAAACGGATGGTGCAGAAGCTAAACCAGTTGGGCATAAACCTCTCCATGGACGCTGTAATCGACTTCGCCGGGGAAGGCTCCCTCGGGCGTCCCCACATTGCGGAGGCTTTGGTCCAGCAGGAATACGTCCCCACATACCGGGAGGCGTTCGTTCGTTACATAGGTTATCATGCCCCCGCCTATGTCCCCAAGAAATTCATGAATCCCGAGGAGGGGATCAACCTCATTCACTTAAACGGAGGCGTGGCAATCCTGGCTCACCCGGGGACAAACCACCGCGACGACCTCATCCCGGAATTGGTCAGCATCGGTCTTGACGGTTTGGAGGCCTATCATCACTCTTACGCCCACCACACCACCGTCAAGTATATAAATATGGCGCAGAAGTTCGGGGTAATCTACACCGGGGGCTCCGATTGTCACGGAGCCAGAGGGGGTCGGATTCTCGTTGGCTGCAACCGGGTGCCATACGTTTGTCTGGAGAATCTGAAGAGGGCAAAAGAAAAAAGACAGTAAAAAAACGTCTCCGCTGAGAAGCAAGCGAGAATCTCTTTGCAAAGTTTTTTTCGTCCCAGGATCCGAAAGGGAAAAAGATGTCTAATAGACTTAAACTCTCAATATTAATCGCCCTATTTGTCCTGTTGGGCTACCAGAACAACTTGCTTGCTGAAAAACTAAGTTTAGACCATCCCCTGGTGGCTCAGGCTCTGGCGTTCAAAGACCCGCAGCATCCTCAAGCCGCCAGGTGGGAGGAGTTGCCGCTGCCGATCAAATGTGGAACTCCGGCGATGATCTTCGTTTCCATCAGGCGTCAAGACCTTCCGGCGCAGATCAGAGAGATTCTCCAAGCACGTCCGGTCTTATCCTTTGACTTCAACACCCCAGGTGGGCATTTCAGGGTTCATTACGACACCTCCACCACCGGTGGACATCGGGTCTACGGAGCTGAGGTGGACGTGAATCCCGCAGACGGTCATCCCGACTACGTCAACCGCACCGGCGAATACCTGGACTACGTCTGGTCCTACGAGGTCGATAGCATCGGTTTAGCTCCTCCTCCCACGGACGAGTGGTATCCGACCGGGGGTGACAGCCGTTACGATGTCTATCTGGTAGGCAACCTCGGTGGCGCTTTCGGGTTGACGCAGCCAGACAGCTTCCAGGCTGGAAATCCTCAGGCTTATACCAGCTGGATTGAGCTCCGCACCAGCTACATCGGCTTCGGTTATCCCGACCAGTATGATCCCCTGAAAGTAACTGTTGCCCACGAGTTTTTTCACTCCATTCAGTTGGGCTACGATGCCTACGAGCCCTTCCTCCCGGATATGAGCGATTACAATGTCTGGTGGCTGGAGGCTACCGCGGTCTGGATGGAGGATGTAGTTTTCGACGAGGTTAACGACTATATTAACTATCTCTCTTACTTCTTCCGCTATCCCTGGCTTTCGCTCACGGCTCACGACCCCACCTGGCAGGACTGGGTGAGAGTGTATCATATGTATGCTTCTTGCGTGTGGCCCATCTACTTGTCCGAGAGGTTCGGTGCCGGTCCTATCAACACCGACATCATAAGAGAGATCTGGGAGGGGTGCGCCCAAACCCTATACGACAACCTCCTGTCCGCCACTAACGAGGTTTTAGACCAATATTACAGCGACCTGAATTCCGCCTTCGGCGAGTTCACCATCTGGAATTACTTCAGTGGGAATCTGAACGAGAGCGGCTACTACTCCGAGGGGAGCTACTTCCCTGACTTAAACGACACCATGATGGTCTATGATAGCTATCCGGTGACCGTCACGTCTCCAACCCAGCCTCCCGAGTACTTAGGGGCCAACTACGTCAAGTTCGTCCCCTTCGATTCCACTGGGGGACTGAGGACAAATTTCAGCGGGGCCTTCATCCCCTGGAAGGTGAACATGATAGGTTACAGCACCGAGGGTCAGGGAGGCAGCCACCGGGTGAGGGAGATGGATTTGGATGATTTCTGGGAGGGAACCCGGACCTTTAATGACTGGAATAAATACAGCGAGATTGTGATGATTCCGGCGGTTGTGGATACCGCTTATCACTCCGGCACATATAACTACTCCTTCTCTGCTGTTTTCGACACCTCCCTCACTGGCCCTGAACCGGTTCAGATTGCAAAGAATCGACCGCTCCGAAACGGAAACCTCGGTGAAAGTTATTTGGATACTCTGATAGCGCTGGATGGTGTGTTGCCTTACAACTGGACCGTCGAGGAGGGGGTTGTTCCCCCAGGACTGGATCTGTCAGCCTCCAGCGGAATCATCCAGGGTGTTCCCACCGCTGGTGGACTCTATCCGATCAGAGTAAGGGTCACAGATAGTAGCACTCCGGCTTACACCGATACCGCGCGGTTCAGTATCTACATCAGTCAGCTACCGACTGAGGATTGGGTGGGGCAGAGCTACCCCAATCCCTTCATCATAGGCGGGGCATCCGATAAAATCTATTTCCCGTTTGATCTCGCCGACGATGGCAACGTGCTCATAAGGGTTCACACCGTCGCTGGAGAGTTCATCAAGGAGATATCGGTAGAGGGCTTGCCCGCGGAGAGCTACCGCAGTCGAAATAGATTAGAGCAAATCGGCGCCTACTGGGACGGCACCAACGATCGGGGTGAGCCGGTCGCCGGTGGCGTCTACCTTTACTATATCAAAGCCGCCGGAGTGACCAAGCTGAAGAAGTTGGCTCTTATTCGATGAAGCTGACCACCAGAAAGTTAGTCTTGATGGCGCTTTTCGTGGCGGTGGCAGTTTCGCTCAATTACCTCCTAATCTACATTCCCAACGTAAAGCTTTTCAACTTCGTGATCTTCACCTCCGGCTACCTTCTGGGAGTCTGGGAGGGAGCCATCGTTGGAACAATGGCGATGTTCATTTACACCACTTTCAATCCCTACAATCTGGGGATGCTCCCCCCCTTACCCTTAGTCCTCGCCCAGGTTTTCTCCATGGCCACAATCGGCGCCGTCGGGGGATTGGTGTTCAAGTTCCGTTTGTTGAATTTCAGCAAATTTTCTGCATACCTCCTGATGGCCTCGCTGGCAATTGTTTTCACTTTATTCTACGACCTTTTGACCACGCTCAGCTCTGCATTCCTCTTCGGGAAGCTTCTGCCGACCCTAATTGCGGGAATCCCCTTTACCCTTGTGAGTTTAATCTCTAATACCATAGTCTTCATGGTCTTGACCCCGCTTCTGCCAAAATTACAGCATATGTTGGCAAGCAGTGATCAGCTAATAGTGAATGGTGAATAGTAAGTGGTTACCCGCAATCGGTAAATTGAATTGCACTCCGGCACAAGGTTTCGCGACCGGTTCTCAAGACCACCCCAAAATGCCGAACACGGACCGATTCTGCTTCCGATCAAGATTGCGTAACCTCTTCG
Source organism: Candidatus Zixiibacteriota bacterium (assembly GCA_046759085.1). Taxonomy (GTDB): domain Bacteria; phylum Zixibacteria; class MSB-5A5; order DG-27; family DG-27; genus DG-27. The sequence continues at coordinate 312 of JBHIBM010000007.1, read as the reverse complement.
AATCGCTTTCCCCCGTTCTCTGTATTCCTGTTCTAATCCCCCCGCTTCTTTTCTCAGTCCAAGGGGAGGCCTTCGCTCAGGAAACTACTCCATCGCTCCAGGACTCCAGCTCAGTTGAGACCTCCCTTTCGCCCCTCCAGGCAGAGGACACCTCCTTTGTGCCCACGCCTTTTGACACCACAGAGCTTTTACCAGATACCCTCGAGTTGGTCGAGTTTGAGGATTCTATTGGATACCCTGTTGAATTCATCGAGGCCGAGGTTGTTCCGGGGGGTCAATATTCACTTTCCGAGAAAATCTACGCAGAGAGGC
>JBHIBM010000006.1:0-18902 GCA_046759085.1 Candidatus Zixiibacteriota bacterium | reverse complement strand
AGAAGTGCTGCTTTGGATGGTGGGGGCGTTGAAGGAGGTGGGGTGGGGAGGAAAGATTTTGGTTGCATAAGAGTTGGAATTTTGTTATAATATTTAATTTTGTGGTCTGGAGGTTACGTCGTGAAAATGCCCGATGACGCAGAAGAGAAAATTAGAGATTTGGCTTCCACGGTGGTGGAGGGCGACGGCTTCGAGTTGGTCGACGTGAAGGTCACCGGTTTTGGGGCCAGAACGGTGGTGAAAATCATCGTGGATCGACCGGGAGGTATCCTGTTAGAGGAGTGCGCCTTAGTTTCCAGACAACTTTCTCCGCTTCTGGACGATGCCGACCTCATTCCGCATCGTTACACTCTGGAGGTGTCCTCGCCGGGACTCAACCGCCCTCTGGTGACACCGAGGGACTTCCGGCGACGAATCGGGGAGGTCATAAGGGTTCGTTGCCTCAAGGCCGACGGCGGGGAAACCGAAAGCCAGGGAAAACTCCTAGATTGTAAGGAAGAGCAAATCCTGATCGAAAGCGAGACTGGAATCCAGACCGTTCCCCTTGCGGCTGTTAAGAAGGCAAAGGTAGTAATCTCTTAGTCGGGAAAGGGTATCCCTGATGAGTTTTGAAGTACTGGAAACCTTAAATCAGATCGCCCGAGAGAAAAACCTGGAGTTGGATTATGTCATCGAGACCTTAAAATCCGCCCTGCTGGTGGCGGCCAGGAAGAAATTTGGGACCGGCGAGAACCTCCAGGTCGAGCTCGACCAGCGCACCGGGGAGATAACCGTTACCGCCATCAAGAAGGTGGTGGAGAAGGTGGAAGACCCGACCACGGAAATAAGCGTGGGGGAGGCCAAAAAATACGACGAGAAGGCCGAGGCCGATGATGAGATGGAAATAGACATCCCGTTTGAGGACTTCGGACGCAACGCCATAATTGCCGCCAAACAGATGATGACGCAGAAAGTGCGAGAGGCCGAAAGAGAAAAGATCTACGAGGAATATGAGGACCGCCTCGGCGAACTGGTGACTGGCACTGTCCAGCAGATCGATAAGGGTAACATCATTGTGAATCTGGGTCGAGGTGAGGGAATAATACCCTTGAAAGAGCAGATCCGAAGGGAGAAATATCGTCAGGGTGAACGTATCCGGGCGATAATCACGGACGCCCAGAGAACCGCTAAAGGTCCTCAGATCACCCTCTCCAGAGCCAGTCCGGAGTTTTTGTTGAAGCTCTTCGAACTGGAGGTGCCCGAGATAGCCGAGAAGATCATCGAGGTCAAAGCCGTGGCCAGGGAGCCCGGCGAGCGTTCAAAGGTAGCGGTGAGCTCCCTGGACAGCCGGGTTGACCCGGTTGGAGCCTGTGTCGGAGTGAAGGGGATGCGAGTACAGAACATCGTCAGAGAGCTCTCCAATGAACGTATCGACATCGTTCAATGGAGCCCCCAGCCCACCATCTTCGTTACCAAGGCTTTGGCTCCTTCCAAGATAGTCGACATCGATCTTTTCCCGGAGGAGAATCGGATGACGGTGGTGGTGGACGACGAGAAGCTCTCCTTGGCCATAGGAAAAGCCGGGCAGAACGCGCGCCTGGCTGCTAAACTGACCTCCTGGAAAATCAACATCCTCTCCGAAACCGAGTATAAAGCCATCAAGAAGGCAGAGGAGGAGGAGAAGATCGACATCGAGGAGATGACCACGGTGGGCAAAAAGATCAAGTCCAAGCTCATCGAAGAGGGGATTGAGACGGTGCAGGAATTGCTCCAGAAGTCCAAGGAGGAGCTTCTGGCCATTGAGGGGATTGGTCCCAAAACCCTCGATAAACTGCTGAAAGGGGCAGAGAATCTTATGAAAATAAGACAGGCGGAGAACGAGAAGGAAAAGCAAGGAAAAGCTCCCGCGGAGACTGGAAAGCAAGCTCAGGAGGCTTAGTCCCTCTCTGCAGATGGAAACTGTGTTGGAGTCAACTGACAAGCTGGGGGCGGAGATTTCAACCTCTTCTGATTTCCGGTCGTGAGGAGGAAAAGGATTGGCGAAAAAGAGAATATACGAAGCAGCCAGGGAACATAAGATCTCGAGTGAGGCTCTGGTAAATATCCTTCGGGAGCTCGGTTTTCCGGTGAAGAGCCACATGAGCACCATCACCCCGGAGATGCACACCGCGGTTGAAGAGAAATTCGCCAAAGAGCGTGCTGAGGTCAAAAAGGAAATAGAGATCAAGAAAAGGAGGCTGGAGGAGCGAAAGGCGACCGCGGCCCTCAAAAGGAAACCTGAAGCCGTCAGGGAGCGACCAGGAAAAAAAGCGGTCGCTTTGGAGGCCAAAAGAAAACCTGAAGAGCCTCAAAAACGCATCAAAAGGGGGGCGAGGAGGGAAGTCGACAGGCTTTCATACCAGAAGGAGGTCAAGGAAAGCGTCAAGAGGACCATCTCCCGGATGGAGGGGGTAAAGAGACCTAGGAGACATCGCACTCGCGAGGCGATCGAGACGGAGGCGGTCGCACCTGAAAAGCTCCTCAAGGTGACGGAATATATGTCGGTGGCGGAGCTCGCACAGGCGATGGAGCTCAATCCCACTCGGATCATCGCCAAATGCATGGAACTGGGGGTAATGGCGACTGTCAACCAGAGATTGGATCTGGACACCATCTCCACGGTGGCGCTGGAGTTCGGCTTCAACATCGAAGAGGAGAAGGAAGTTGGATTGGCAGAAGAGGTCCCGGAGCAGCCGGAGAGGTTGGAGCCCCGTCCTCCGGTGGTGACCATCATGGGGCATGTCGACCACGGCAAGACCTCTCTTTTGGACTTTATTCGAAACTCCACCATCATCGCCGGAGAGTATGGTGGCATTACTCAACATCTCGGTGCATACGAGGTCGAAACCGAAGAAGGTGGAAAAATCACGTTCATAGACACCCCGGGACACGAGGCCTTCACCGCGATGAGATCCCGGGGGGTACAGGTGACTGACATTGTGGTCTTGATCGTCGCCGCCGACGACGGGGTTATGCCTCAGACGGTAGAGGCCATCGACCACGCCAGAGCCGCCGGTGTTCCCGTAATTGTTGCCATCAACAAAATGGACCTGCCCAATGCCGACAGCGAGGCGGTGAAGACCCAGTTGGCCAAACACAATTTGGCCCCGGAGGAGTGGGGAGGTAAGACCATCACTATTGAGATGTCCGCTAAAACCGGTGCCGGGGTCAAGCACCTCCTGGAGATGATTCTTCTCCAGGCAGAGGTGTTAGAGCTTAAGGCCGATTCTCAGGCTCCAGCCTCCGGCGTAGTCATTGAGTCCAGGATGGACCGAGGGCGAGGCCGGGTGGCCACGGTTCTAGTGCAGAAGGGAGCTTTGCGGGTGGGAGACCCATTCGTCAGCGGGGATTTTCACGGACGGGTGCGAGCGATGTTCGACGAGAGAAATCGCATCGCCTCTCGCGCCGGTCCCTCCACCCCCACATTGGTGCTCGGTTTCTCCGGGCTGCCCACCGCGGGGGACAGCTTCAGAGTGGTCGGCGGTGAGAGCGATGCTCGCGAGATAAGTCTGAAGCGCCAGAGGTTGCGTCGGGAAAAGGAGTATCGCGCCCCCGAGGGACTGACCCTCTCTCAGGTTTACGAGCAAATCAAGGAGGGTCAGATGAAAGAACTCAGGTTGATCATCAAGGGCGATGTAGACGGCTCCACCGAGGCCCTCTCCGACACCCTGCAGAAAATCCCCTCCCAGGAGGTGCGGTTGAACATAATCCATCGTGGGGTCGGCTCCATAAACGAAAGCGACGTTCTGTTGGCCACCGCCTCTCGGGCCGTCATAATAGGCTTTCACGTTCGCCCCGATTTTCGCGCCCGGCAACTTGCGGAACAGGAAGAGGTCGATATCCGTCTCTACAACATCATCTATGAAGCTGAAGCCGACGTAAAGAAGGCTCTGGAGGGGATGCTCGAACCGGAAATCAAGGAGATCTCCACTGGCAGTGCCGAAGTCAGAAATATCTTCAAAATCTCCAGGCTGGGATTGGTGGCCGGTAGCTATGTTCGTGCCGGGGTGATAAGAAGAGGTTCTAAGGCCAGGGTCATAAGAAATGGGGAAGTGATCTATGAGGGGGTGATCGGCTCTTTGAAACGCTTCAAGGATGATGTCAAGGAGGTGAGCGCCGGATTCGAGTGCGGGATTGGGCTGGATAACTTCCAGGATTTGAAAGTCGACGACGAAATCGAAGCCTATCAGTTGGAAGAGATCGCTCGCACCATCGATTCTGGAATGTCGATCAAAACTTAAGGGCTTCTATGGTCATTGGCGTCTTGAAACTGGAGCTGTATTTCCCGGGGAGCGGCTCCTTGAAATCCAAAAGGCGAATCTTAAAGAGGATAAAAGACCGCACCCACAGCCGCTTCAACGTCTCCATCTCGGAGGTCGACAACGGCGATCTCTGGCAGAGAGCCACCCTGGGCGTGGCGGTGGTAAGCAAGGATCAGAGATATGCCAACGGGGTCCTGTCCCGGATCGCTGACAACATAGAGCGTGAAGACGCCGCCGAAGTTATAGACATTACCATGGAGTTTTTCTAATAGGTGCGGTCCCTTTGCATGCAGACGTGACAATGAGCTTCAAAAGATCCCATCGGGTCGGAGACCAAATGAAAAGAGAACTCTCCGACATCCTTCAGAGGAATTTCAAAGATCCTCACCTCGGCTTCGTCACCGTGACCGACGTCGAGGTTTCGGATGATCTGGGTTTTGCCAAGGTCTTTTGCACCGTTCTGGGTGACCAGGCCGATAAGAACAGAAGCCTCCGGGTCTTGAACAAGGCTAAGGGGTTTCTGAGAGGGGAGATCGGCAGGCGTCTCCACCTGCGAGAGGCTCCGGAATTGATCTTCAAATACGACAGCTCCATAGAGAGGGGGCTGCGCATCGAGCAGATCCTGAAGCGGATTAAGGAAGAAGAAAGGGCTCGTGAAGAAGAAAAAGATAAGTGAGATAATAGATATCATAAAGACCAGAAGCGACTTTTTAGTGACCTCCCATCAGGACTCAGACGGCGACTCCCTGGGGTCACAGTTGGCTTTGGGTGAACTCCTCTTTAGTTGGGGGAAGAGGTTCAAGATTGTCAACCAGGGAGAGATCGCCTCCAAGTATGGGTTCCTGGACAAGCACGGTATAATTCAAACCTCTGAGGCTGCTCTGGATTTTGAGCCCGAGGTGGTCTTCGTCCTGGAGTGCCCGGACCTCTCTCGAGTCGGTTCCGTGCAGAACATGATTCCCGAAGGTGCCCTGCTGATCAATATCGATCACCATCAGGATAACAGCGGCTTCGGCGATATTAACTGGGTGGATCTGAAAGCCTCCGCGGTGGGAGAGATGATATACGACCTTCTGATCTCTGCCGGACACCATTTGAGCCCCGACGCCGCCGAGCAGATCTACGCCGCCATCCTCACCGACACCGGCAGGTTCAGGTTCCGCGGCACCACTCCCCGCTCTCTGAATATCTGTGCGAAGTTGCTGAGACTTGGGGTTGACCCCGAGAAGATCACCGACAGAATCTACTTCAGCCATGGCGAGGCCAACCTGAGGCTTTTGGGAGACCTGATCCGGCGGATGGAGGTGTTCTTCGGAGGGCGGGCCTGTGTTCTCTCCTTGAGCAACGGAGACTTAGAAAGATTCAATGCCAGCTTTGCCGATACCGAAGGGTTCGTGGATTACACCCAGTACCTGGAGGGTGTGGAGGTCGGAATTCTCTTCAAAGAGATAGCCCCGGGAGTCACTAAAGCCTCCATGAGATCCAACGATGCTTTTAACCTGATTCCCTTCGTCAAGAACTTCGGCGGCGGTGGGCACAAGGGTGCCGCCGGCTGCACCATATACAAGCCCTTAGAGGAGGCCAAAAGGCTCATCTTGGGGCATCTGAAAAAGTGTTTTGATCGTGGAACTTGACGGGCTCTTGAAGGTCGACAAACGCAAGGGGTGGAGCTCGCACGATGTGGTTGCGTATTTGAGGAAGCATTTGAAGATCGGCAAGGTTGGGCACTCTGGAACCTTAGACCCCCTGGCCACGGGACTGCTTCTGATGGGTTTGGGGAGGGCCACCAGGCTTCTGCCCTATCTCGTTGGTCTGAATAAGGAATACAGAGTCGTGTTTAAGTTGGGTCAGACTACTGACACCTATGACGCCTTTGGCTCCATTAAGGAGGTTAACCCCATCGAGCATCTCCGGGAGGAGGAGATAGAAGAGGCCATACTGGCTTTCCAGGGAGTGCAGACCCAGCTCCCCCCGCCTTATTCGGCGGTCAAGCTCGGGGGCAAGAAGCTGTATGAATATGCCCGCAGGGGAGAGGAGGTTGAACCTGCTCCCCGGGTGGTTGAAATCAAAAGGATCCAGGTTCGTTCGATCGAGCTCCCCCTGGTGGAGGCGGAGCTATCCTGTTCGAAGGGAACCTATATCCGCAGCATCGCCAACAAACTGGGCGAGAATCTGGGCGTGGGAGCTCACGTTTTGGAATTGACCCGCATTCGGGTGGGTCCCTTTGACCTGCCCGGCTCTCTGAGCATCAAAAGGCAGGAAGGCGATTCTTTGAGAGACTTGGTCTTAAGCAAGCTCCTTCCCTTCGATCAGATTCTGGATTTCATGCCCACGCTCGTCATCAGGGAAGAGCATCGGGAGGTGATTCTGCATGGTCGTCCGCTGCTTCAGGAGTACTTTCAGGATTTCAACGGGGTCCCAGAGTCGGGTTACGCCGTGATCAAGGATAAGAGCAGCAGACTTTTGGCGGTTATCAGAGCTCGCCGAGACAGCGAGCGGGGAACCCCGCAGGCGGTTTCAGATTTCAAGTATTGCCGGGTCTTTTTGAGCTCGGGTTGAATCGAGAATGAACGTTCACTACGACATCTTTGAGACTGGGCTTATTCGCTACAAGAAGCCGGTGGTGACCCTGGGAACTTTCGACGGGGTTCATTTGGGGCATCGCGGTTTGATAGAGAAGGTGTTGAACGAGGCGAAATCCCGCTCCACCAGAGCTGTGGTGCTCACCTTCGACCCCCATCCCAGAACCGTCATCTCCCCGAATGAGGCCCCCAAGCTTCTAACCACCTTGGTTGAAAAACTGAAGCGTTTCGAGGAGATGGGGGTGGAGGAGGTCGCGGTTCTGAGATTTGACCTCAATCTGTCGGAACTTGATGCGGTCTCCTTCGTAAGACAAGTCTTGATAAGGAAACTCGATTTGGGGAAGCTAATTATCGGATACGACCACTGCTTTGGCAAAGATCGTTCCGGCGGCATCGCGCTGCTCAAAAAGCTGAGCAAGGAGTTCACCTTCGACCTCGAGGTATTCGGTCCGGTCCATCATCGGGGAGAACCGATCTCCAGCTCCAGAATCCGCAAGGCCATCTCCGCGGGGGAGTTCGATGAGGCCTTGGAGATGCTGGGGCAGGACTATCTGGTCTCGGGCGAGAGGGTGCCGGGGAAGGGGAGAGGCAGAAAGCTTGGCTTCCCCACCCTGAATATGTCGACCGCGGAATATAAGCTCTTGCCCCCGGAGGGGGTCTATGCCTCCAGCGTTGAAATCGGTCGGAAGCGTCTCGGGGGCATGACTTGCATCGGCACCCGTCCCACCTTCGGAGAGAGCCAGCGCTCTTTGGAGGTTCATCTGTTTGACTACGAGACTGGGCCGCAGGCTGCCGGTTCAGAGGAGAACAGTCGGCAGGTGCACATTTACACTGAGAAGTATATACGTCCAAATATCAAGTTCGCTTCTCCGGAGGAGCTAGTCGAACAGCTTAAGAGGGACGAGAAGAACATAAGGAAACTGTTGGAAGAAGGTCAATAAATCCAGAATATTGAAATCAGCTTAACGGGAGGAAGATTTGCCGCTGAACAAAGAGGAAATTGAGAAGATCACTAAAGAGCATCAGAGGCACGACCGCGATTGCGGTTCCACCTCAGTGCAGGTTGCGCTTCTGACCAAGAGGATCAAAGACCTAACCGAGCACCTGAAGGAACACAAAAAAGACCATCACTCCCGCTTGGGGCTTTTGAAGATGGTGGGACAGAGGCGCCGTCTCTTGAACTACCTGCGGAGAACCAACCCGGAGGGGTATAATCAGCTAATCGAGAGGCTGGGCTTGCGGAAATAGTCTTGGGAGGACTAATGCTTGAACGTGTGGAATTGCAACTGGGGGGCAAACATCTGATTATCGAGACCGGACATATCGGCAGACAAGCAGATGGGGCCGTAACGGTCCGGCTGGAAGACACGATGCTGTTGGCGACCGCGGTCGCCTCCAAGAAACCCTTGGAGGGCAGGGATTTTCTTCCCCTCACGGTCGACTATCGCGAGAAGGCGTACGCCGCCGGCAAGATTCCGGGAGGGTTTTTCAAGAGGGAGGGACGACCCAGCGAGAAAGAGGTCATCTCCTCGAGATTGATTGATCGCCCCTTGAGGCCCCTTTTCCCGGAGGGTTATTTCAACGAGATTCAGATAATGGCTTTGGTTCTGTCCTCGGATCAGGAGAACGACGCTGATGTGCTGGGAATCATCGGGGCTTCGACAGCTCTCTCTATATCCAGCATCCCCTTTGCCGCTCCGGTGGGTGCGGTCAGGATTGGGTGCCTGGGAGGGGAATTCGTTGTCAATCCCACCTTCACCCAGCTGGAATCCAGTGACATGAACTTAGTGATTGCCGGCACCAAGTCTCACATCAATATGGTAGAGGGCGGTTGTCGCGAACTTCCCGAGAAGGTGATAGTGGAAGCCTTGGAGCTGGGACACCAGAAGATTAAGGAAGTGGTCGAACTCCAGGAACAACTGGTCGCGGTCGCTGGAAAGGAAAAGGTCAAGCACGAACCTCCCGAGATCCCGGCGGAGCTGTCGGCGAAGGTGACCGAGCGCTGTAGAGAGAGAGTCGGGCAGGCCCATCGCCTCCCCGACAAGAAAGAGAGAGAGGACCTCATCGGCTCTCTGGTGGAGGAGACCGTTAACGCTCTCAGCGAGAATTTCCCCGAAAGTGAGCTGACAATCAAAGGGCTCATTCACGAGCTGGAACGAAAGGATGCCCGGCGGTTGATAATCGAGGAAAACCGGCGTCTGGACGGAAGGGGTTTTTCGGAGGTTCGGCCCATTAGTTCTGAGGTGGGAGTTCTGCCTCGGGCTCACGGCTCCGCCATTTTCACCCGGGGGCAGACTCAGGCCCTAGTGGCAGTGACCTTGGGCACCAAGATGGACGAGCAGAAAATCGACGATCTAGAGGGGGAGTCCTTCAAAAGTTATATGCTCCACTATAATTTCCCCCCGTTCTCAGTCGGGGAGACACGACCCATCCGCGGGCCCGGACGACGGGAGGTAGGACACGGAGCTCTGGCGGAGAGGGCCATTGAGCCGGTGATTCCCAGAGAGGAGACCTTCCCATACACTGTCAGGATCGTCTCGGACATTCTGGAATCCAACGGTTCCTCCTCGATGGCCACTGTCTGCGGCGGTTCTCTGTCGCTGATGGACGCCGGGATTCCGATAAAATCAGCGGTGGCGGGAATTGCCATGGGCCTGATAAAGGAGGGAGAGAGAGTGGCGATTCTCACCGACATCGTGGGTGCCGAAGACCACCACGGGGACATGGACTTCAAAGTTGCCGGCACTGCCCAGGGGATCACCGCCTTCCAGATGGACGTAAAGATCAGCGGCTTGGACCTGGATATCATCGCCGAGGCTTTGGAGAAGGCCCGGGAGGCGAGGCTGGCGGTCCTTGAGAGCATGAATCAGACCATCTCCCGGCCCCGTCCAGAGCTTTCTCCCTATGCTCCCCGAATCATCTTCTTGAAGATCAAGCCGGAGAAGATCGGGGATGTGATCGGCACCGGAGGGAAGGTCATCCGCGGCATCATCGAGAAATCCGGAGCCAAGGTCGACATCGAGGATGACGGCACTGTCCTTATCGCCTCCGTCGACCAGAGGGCCGGGGAGGTGGCAAAGGAGATGGTCCTGCAGCTGGTGGAGGAGCCGGAGATTGGAAAAACCTATCGGGGAAAAGTCAAAAGGATCACTCCCTTCGGTGCCTTCGTGGAGATACTGCCGAATCAGGACGGGCTGTTGCACATCTCCGAGATCGATTTCCAGCGGGTCAACCGCGTCGAGGACTTTCTGAAGCTCGGAGATGACGTCACCGTGAAGGTGATCGGCATTGACCCCGAGGGCAAAATCCGCCTGTCTCGCAAAGCCTGTCTGGCCGGCTCCGGAGACCGGGTGAGGAGAGGACAGTGACAAACAAAAGGGCGAAGGATACGTCTCCCCGGAGGGATTCTGAGAGTTTTAGGAAAACGATTCTGCCCAATGGCCTCCGAATAGTGGCGGAGAAGATTCCTCACGTGCGCTCGGTTTCATTCGGGGTGTGGGTCGATGTCGGCTCCCGGGATGAGAAGTTGGAAAAAAACGGCATTTCCCACTTCGCCGAGCATATGGTTTTCAAGGGAACCAAGACCAGAAGCGCGCAGCAAATCGCCCAATCCTTGGAGTCGGTGGGTGGACACTTAAACGCCTTCACCAGCAGAGAACAGACCTGCTATTACGCCAAGGTGCTGGATGAAAACCTCCCCCAGGCAGTGGAGATTATCGCCGATATTATAAGAAATTCTGTCCTCCGGGAAGAGGATGTGAAAAAGGAGAAGAAAGTCATTTTAGAGGAGATAAAGGACGTCGCCGATTCTCCGGCGGAGATGATCCACGACCTGTTTGCTTTGAGCCTGTGGTCGAATCACTCCCTGGGCTACCCCGTGATGGGAAGGGCAAAGAGCGTCCGCGGTTTCAGCCGCACCGATCTGGTCAGTTTCATGCGACACAACTACTCTCCTCGGAGGATCGTCGTCGCCGCCTCCGGGAATCTGGAGCACCAACGGGTGATCCGAGATATAGAAACGCTTTTCCCTTTTGGAACAGATCGAGGGAGGAGCCTCCAGCGCTCCAGCCCGAGGGCCGCGAAGAATATGAGGTTTAAGAGAAAAAGGACCGCTCAGGCTCATCTCTGCTTGGGTTTTCCCTCCTTTCCCTTCTCCGACCCAGGCAGGCCAGCTCTGTCGGTTTTGAATAACATCGTCGGGGCCGGAATGAGCTCCCGGCTTTTCCAGAAGGTGAGGGAGGAGAAAAGCCTGGTTTACACCATTTATTCTTACATCGATTTCTACCAGGACACCGGCATTCTCGGAATATACTTTGCCACCAGCGAGCGTCAAATCAGGCAGGCTCTCAGTCTCGTAATCGAGGAGCTTGAAAACCTCAAGGCTGGCAAACTGAGCGAGTCCGAGCTCACGGGCGCCAAGAATCAGCTCAAGGGACAACTGATGTTGGGGTTGGAGAGCACCTCCAACAGGATGCACCGTATCGCAAAACATGAGCTTCTTGTGGGCAGGTTCATTAGCTTGGATGAAAGCTTAAATCTCATCGATACGGTGACTATCGAGGACATGATTGCAGTGGCCAACCGGGTCTTAGACCCGGAGCGCTGCTGTCTGGCGGGTTTGGGACCGGTCAACAGGGGCTCCCTGAATGGCCTCTCCTGGTTCAAATAGGGACCTGACCTGTATGGCTCACCGCCTCTTTTGGCGACATGAGATTCCCCGCACTAAAAGATTTCAAGTCGATTCTCTCTCCCGATAATTGAGGTCTCCATTTCATCCCGGACCATCTGAAAGGATGAGTTAGCAAATTGTGACCACGCCTGTAGCTTACGTAAAGGAGATAGGAAAATTCAACGGTCAAGAGGTGACCGTTCGCGGATGGCTGTACAGCAAGCGCTCCAGCGGTAAAATCCGGTTCCTGCTGGTGAGGGATGGCACCGGGCTTATTCAGTGCGTTTTGGACAGAAGCTCGGTGTCGCCGGAAGTCTTCGATAGCTACGACAAACTTACGCAGGAATCATCCTTGATGGTGACGGGAAAAGTCAGGGAGGACAAACGCGCCCCCGGCGATTACGAGCTGAATCTCTCTGACGTGGAAGTGGTGCAGGTAGCCATCGATTACCCCATCTCGCCCAAGGAACACGGAGTCGAATTCCTGATGGATCGCCGTCACCTGTGGCTCCGGAGCTCGCGCCAACAGGCAATCCTCAAGCTGAGAGATGAGATAATCAGGGCCATCCGGGATTATTTCTACGAGAATAACTTCGTCCTCATAGACACTCCGATTCTGACCGGTTCTATCGGAGAGACGGCAGCGACACTCTTCTCCACCGAATATTTCAACCTCGGTAAAGCCTATCTGGCCCAGACCGGACAGCTTTATGTAGAGGCCGCCTGTGTGGCCTTCGGCAAGGTCTACTGTTTTGGACCCACTTTCAGGGCCGAAAAATCCAAGACCAGGCGGCACCTCACCGAGTTCTGGATGGTGGAGGGGGAGATGGCCTATTACGATCATAACGACAACATGGATGTCCAGGAAGAGCTGGTGGTCTACGTCGTCGAGAGGATTTTAGAGAAAAAGAGGGCTGAGCTGGAGTCTCTGGGACGCGCTCTCTCTCCCCTGGAAAAGGTGAAGAAGCCCTTTGCTCGAATCCTGTATGATGAAGCCATCAAGATCTTGCAGGAGAAGGGAAGCAAGATACAGTGGGGAGATGACCTCGGCGGGGAGGATGAAACCGTACTGGCGAATGAGTTCGACCGCCCAGTCTTCGTCAGCTGCTACCCTAAAGAGACCAAGGCCTTCTATATGAAGCCAAATCCGGATGACCCCAGGACCTCTCTTTGCAATGACCTGTTGGCTCCAGAAGGTTACGGAGAAATAATTGGCGCCTCCCAGAGAAACGACGATTACCATAGCCTGCTGGCGCGGATAAAAGAGGAGAAGCTGCCGGTTGATGCCTATAAGTGGTACCTGGACTTGAGGAAATACGGTTCTGTGCCCCACTCAGGATTTGGCCTGGGACTGGAAAGGACCGTGGCCTGGATTTGCGGCTTAAAGCACATCCGTGAGTCAATCCCGTTTCCGAGAACGATCTATCGGCTGTATCCATAATAGGCAAGGGGTGGGGGGACCGTGAACCATGAACCGTGAACTATGAACCATCGTTGACGCCCTTCAGGGCGTCAATGTAGCGGAAGCCTTCAGGTTTCCATCGGGTGGAAAATGGAGAAAAACAGAGACGACATCCAGTCAATCATCGATGAGCTGAAGCGAGAGCTGCAGAGGATATACAGAGATCGACTGAAAGGAGTTGTACTGTACGGTTCCTACGCGCGTGGAGAGGCCACCGAGGACTCAGATATAGATATTTTAGTCGTCGTTGATGGTGTGGACAACCCTTTCACGGAGAGCAGAAGGTTTGCTGAAATTGTGTGGCGTCTTTCGCTTGAAAACGATATTGTAATCTTAGCGATGGCAGTCGATTTTCATAAATTTGAGAGAAGCGAATTGCCCGCTCTTGCTTTGGCAAGGGAGGAGGGGGTAAAACTGTGAACAAAAAGAGGGATCCAACATAGAAAGAAAGCAAAATTGACCTCGTATGGCTGATTGAAGATGAAATCCAGGCGTGCAACCCACTACCCCTTCTGGGAAATGGAACCCAAGTGGCAAAAAATCTGGGAGGAGAAGAAGCTCTACTCCCTGGACTTGAACGACAACACTGGCAAGCTTTACTGTCTGGTGATGTTCATCTACCCTTCGGCGGACAAGCTACACATCGGGCATTGGTATAATTACGGACCTACCGACACCTGGGCTCGCTACAAGAGACTTTGTGGCTACCGGGTTTTCGAGCCAATGGGATATGATGCCTTCGGTCTGCCGGCGGAGAACTACGCCATTCAGAGGGGAGTTCATCCCGCCAAATCGACAGCGGAGAACATCGCCTATATTCGCGATCAATTGAAAGCCATCGGGGCCATGTACGATTGGTCCAAAGAGGTCGACACCTCCGATCCCGAATACTACAAATGGACTCAGTGGATATTTCTGAAGCTTCATGAAAGAGGTTTAGCCTATCGCAAAAAGGCCCCGGTGAACTGGTGTCCGAGCTGTGTGACCGTCCTGGCGAACGAGCAGGTCGTAGAGGGGTGTTGCGAGAGATGTGACAGCCCTGTCACCAAAAAAGACCTGGTGCAGTGGTTTTTCAAAATCACCGACTATGCCGAGCGGTTATTGCAGAACCACTCCAGGTTGGACTGGCCCCAAAAGACCATCGCCATGCAGAAAAACTGGATCGGAAGAAGTGAGGGGACCCAGATCATCTTTGAAGTCGCCGGAAGAGGAGACAAACTGCCGGTATTCACCACTCGTGCTGACACTATCTTCGGGGTCACTTACATGGTGCTGGCGCCGGAACATCCTCTGGTCAAAGAAATAACTACCGCAGGGAATAGGGGAGAGGTTGAAAAATACATAGAACAGGCCCGTCGGATGACGGAAATCGAGAGAAGCTCAACTGTGAAGGAAAAGACCGGCGTTTTCACCGGTGCTTATGCAATCAATCCTGTCAATAATGAGAAAATCCCCATCTGGATTGCTGATTATGTCTTGCTGACCTACGGTACCGGGGCAGTGATGGCAGTCCCCGGTCACGACCAAAGAGATTTCGAGTTCGCAAGGGAGTTCAATCTACCCATCCGAGAGGTCATCACGCCCCAGAAGGGGAAGTCTCAAGGAGAGCTGGAGGTCGCGTTTATCAATTACGGCTATATGTACAACTCCGGTGAATTCGAAGGCTTACCTTCAAAGGAAGGGACGGAGAGGGTCTCTGAGTTCTTGGAATCTAAGGGCTGTGGTGAGAAAACTGTCAGTTATAAGCTGAGGGACTGGCTCATCTCCCGGCAGAGATACTGGGGTGCTCCCGTTCCGATCATACATTGTCCAAAATGTGGAGAGGTTCCGGTGCCGGAGAAAGATCTGCCGGTCAGATTGCCGGAGCTGGTCGATTTCAAGCCGACCGGGAGTGGAGAGTCTCCCTTAGCCACCTCTTCTGAATTCGTTAATACCGAATGCCCGAAGTGCGGCGGGAAAGCTCACCGGGACACTGAGACCATGGACACCTTCGTCGACTCCTCCTGGTATTTCCTGAGGTTTGTTGACCCGACTTACAGGGAGGAGGCTTTCAATCCTGCACTGTCCAAAAAATGGCTCCCTGTTGACCAATATGTCGGCGGAGCCGAGCACGCGGTGATGCACCTGATGTATGCGCGCTTCATCAACATGTTTCTACATGACCAGGATTATATCGATTTTGAAGAGCCCTTTCCGAGGTTGAGACACCAGGGAGTCATCACCAACAAGGGAGTAAGAATGTCCAAATCTAGGGGCAACGTCATCATGCCCGACGATTCCGTGAAGAAGTACGGCTCCGACACCTTCCGGATGTATTTGATGTTCATGGGCTCCTACGAGGAGGGTGGCGATTGGGACGATTCCGGCATAAACGGCGTGGCTCGCTTTCTAGGACGAATATACCGCCTATATACCCAGTATGATAACAAGTTAGGTGATATAGCTAACGTGACACTTCAGCCAGACACCTTCTCTGAAGCTGAACGAGCACTATATCTTAAGCTTAATCAGACCATCAAGAAAGTCGGTGAGGACATAGATTCGAACGCCTATAACACCGCCATCGCCGCCCTGATGGAGCTTTTCAACGAGGTCACTGCTTTCCGCGAGACAGACACAGGAAGCCACGTCCTGCTCTTTACGCTGGACAGAGCGCTGATTTTGCTGGCTCCGCTGGCTCCACATCTGTCTGAAGAGCTTTGGGAGCGCATGGGCCACACGGAGAGCATCTTCAACACCCGCTGGCCGGAATACGACTCCGACTGGATTCAGGCCGAGGAGATCGAGATGGTCGTCCAGGTCAACGGCAAGCTAAGGGCGTCTCTACGCGTCCCTGTGGACATATCTGAAGCGGAATTCAAGGAAAAAGCCCTG
Source organism: Candidatus Zixiibacteriota bacterium (assembly GCA_046759085.1). Lineage (GTDB taxonomy): Bacteria > Zixibacteria > MSB-5A5 > DG-27 > DG-27 > DG-27. The sequence goes on along the minus strand of JBHIBM010000006.1, from coordinate 3,035 downwards.
GCACATGAGAAAATAAAGGCTCACACGGAAGGTAAGGAGATACAGAAGGCCATCTTCGTCAAAAACAAGCTCCTCAACGTAGTAGTCAAATAACATCTCAAAACCCTCTCAAAACGCATAGACCGGCCTTTCGAGGCCGGTTTTCTGTTGCTCTAAGAGCAAGTAAGCACATCTTGAGTGAAAAACTGTAAATTGCAGTTAACAGTTTGTTCCCTTTGGGGTTAGAGAGTTATTCACATTTTCATAACTTTACATAATATATCTTATGGGACTTTGTTACAATTATCCACATTCATCCCTCTCGACATCCTCTAGCCTCTCCCCTGCCAAGATCATCACCGGCCAGGACCGAGCTTCTGAGAATGCTGACCAGCGCTGTTCACGTTCAGATTCTCAGCTTTTTTCCTTGACAGATGGCGAAAAGCAGCTTAAATGATATATGGATAGTGGGGTTTGATATGCTTTCTCGTTTTGCCATACTGGGGGCTGCCGTTCTGGTTGTTTGCGTCTTCTCCCCTTTCTTGTGTTCTAACGCCGCAGAGCCACTACCTAAGGACCACGACACTTTCTGGGAATACCGCGTCTTCGGAGACCGAGTTCTGCTGAAGAACCCAGGTGCTAGGGTGGAGCGCTTGCCTTATGTGTACAAGGGCCATGACGGCCTGGGCACGGCCTGGTGGGACGACGATGTGCGATTGACCTGCTACGACAGTAGCAACGCCTTTCTTCCATCTGTGGTCGCGGAAGGCGATTATCTGCACATAGGATGGGCAGATGACTGCAGAAATAGGCTGCTCAGAGTGTTCTACAAACGTAGCACCGACCTTGGACATACCTGGGAAGAGGATGTCGTGCTTTCGGATACCACTCAGGAGCAGCAACATACTCCCCCGGACATGACTCTGAGCACCAATTGGCTTCATGCTGTCTGGGATGATTTTTTGAAGCCTATCTGGGAGGACGGTCATGTCTATTATCGCCGCAGTTTGGACCACGGCGAGACCTGGGAAGAGGTTTATTACCTGAGTTCTTACGATCATCAAAACAGGCCGTCCATTAGTAGTCTCGGAGACACAGTATACGTGGTCTTCGGGCGGTACATCGACACACGGGACATTTATCAGATGCACTTCAGGAAGAGCTACGATGAAGGCGCGACCTGGACAGAGGACCACGTTATAACCGACTATGGTCCTGGGCTGACCAGAGGCACTCTTCGCGCCAGCCAAGAGGGTCTCCATTACGTCCTGAATCACAAGGACAACTTCGATGACCCCGGCAATCCCTATCGCTCTCAGGAGATATTCTACATTCATAGCCCCGACTTCGGAGAGACCTGGACCGATCCGATAATCGTTTCACACCGTGACAGTATCCACTCCCAGTGGCCCTCTATGTGCGTAGATGATGAGGGGGCGGTCCACGTTACCTGGTTTGACTACAAGTTCTCCCCTTATTCCTGGACGGGAGACATTTTCTACACCAAGAGCACTGACAAGAGCACCGATGACGGTCAATTCTGGTCTGAAATTCAGGTTCTTACAGACACACACCTGACAAGATGGTCCAACATTATCGCTCGTGGCAACCACCTTTATCTGGTCTTTGAGGACGAGCGGCACGGCAGCCACAACAACGAAGTTTACTTCAGACACAGCCGAGATGCCGGTGAATCCTGGCAGGCGGAACAAAGGCTCACTAATGCTCCAAAAGAGTCCTACACCCCTGTCATTACAGAACAGGGCGACATTCTCTATCTGGTTTGGGAGGACCATCGACATGATCCCACCAACCGTCGAAGCGAGCTCTATTTCAAGAGAGGCGGCTTCGAGGCCATCTCCATAAAGAAACGCGCTTTTGCAGAGCACGCATTGTACCTAAGTTCGCACCCGAATCCTTTCAACGAGAAGGTGGTTATACGATATCGTCTTGCCGGGAGCCCGCGGCCTCAGCGGGCTTCCTTGAAGATCTATAATATACGCGGACAGCTGGTGAGGGTCCTCCTTGACGGAGAACTAATTCCTGGGGAGTATCAGGCGGTGTGGGACGGAACGGATTCGAAAGAGATGAAAGTCTCTTCGGGGGTATACCTATGCGTCCTGCAAGCAGGTGAGTCTCGCAGAGCAGCCCCTCTCCTTTTCCTCAAGTAAGCGGAAAAACTAAGTCAGCTTCTCAGGAATAGCTCTCCTGAAAAGCCTCCCCCTCTAAAAGGTAAATCTCATCCCCCTCCACAGCGATCAGTTTCTTCTTCTGCATATCTCCCAAAACTCTGGTAACGGTCTCTCTGGTTGTCCCGGACATATTTGCAATCTCCTGGTGGGTGGGACGATTCCTTATCTTCAGCCCCCTGGCGGTCTTCTCCCCCTGCTCAGAGGCTAAGTTGAGCAGAGTTCTCGCCACCCGCCCGGAGACGTCTAGCAGCGCCAGGCTCTCTATCTGGCGGTCGGCCTTTCTCAGTCTGGTCCCCAACGTTCGGAGAATGGTCAGGGCCAACTTGGGGTTTTTCTCAAGTTCATAGAGAAAATCGCCTCTGCCCAGGTTCAGAAGCTCGGTCTCCTCCATGGCCACGACTGAGGCCGAGCGGGGCTTCCCATCTAAGAGCGCCAAATCCCCGAAGAAATCACCTTCGGAAAGGACCGCCAGTATCACCTCCTTCCCCTCCTCACTGGTCACGGTCACCTTAACCTTCCCCTTGGTTATTACGGATAGGGTGCTGCCCATCTCCTTCTCGAAGAGGATGAAGGAGCCCTTGAGATAAGTCTTCTGGAATGCGACTTCTGCCAAGTGTGACAGTTCCAGTTTGTCCAGCTCAGCGAACAGCGGGACTTTTTTCAGAATCTCTTCTTTCATAGGAGCTACCCTCAATCTTTACTATCATCTGTTTGGAGGCATCAACCTGATTTGGACTTCTATCGTTACTGAGACTCACGCGCAAGCAGTCAGTAAGCCCTCCAGCCAATTGGCTACCTCTCCCCTACTGCAGTTCCCAAGACGAAATCGGTCTCGCTTCCGCACTTACTACAACGATCCCCCTC
>JBHIBM010000005.1:0-19632 GCA_046759085.1 Candidatus Zixiibacteriota bacterium | reverse complement strand
GAGAGAAGGCCCGGCCAGCCTTGCCGAGCCATTGTCAACTAAGATTCCATTCTCGGCTGCACTCCGGGCTTGGAATCTGCGGCCGGACGCACATGTTGGAGCGAAAGAAAAGGGACGCTTTCTAGTTGGGACTGTATCGAGTTCAAGGGCTGACCGAGCGGAGGCCGCGGGTCTAAACCCTGGGGAGACGGTTTTCGTTCGCTTGTTCCTTGGCACAAGGCCAGAGGGTCGGTACATAAATGCGTTAGCAAGTGGTGACAGTGCGGATTTCTTTGAGCGGGCAGAGAAAAATTCAACGGCGGTTGATGCCGAAATCAGGGTGGCTGCTAGTTACCATGAGGAAGCTCTCGACAGCAGGATTCCGATCTTTGTGGTTGACTCTGTGCAAGCGGCAACCAATGACGGCTGAGAGGGATTCAGGCGCTTGGTTCAGTGTGGGTAGACTCAATCGAAATTGAGAAGTTCCGCAATATCTCAAGAGAGCGTAAGGACAATCCTACGTCGGCTTTTGCAGGCGCCGCGTGAGTGATTTAAACACCCTGGAAAGACTGGAAATCATCCGACAGCGATTTACCATTGACCGGGTTGAGATTCAATTGGCAGGGCTTGCCGCGAATTTAGCCCGAGTGTCAAGCTTCGTCGAGAATCCTGCCAACGCCAAGGCCGTCTCCGGTCTCTTAGTGGAAAGCAAATTCATGATTGAATGGATTGCCTCCAATGTCTCACTGGAAATGCAAGAGCAGTTAGTTGAGCTTCAGCTTCAGCTAGCAGTATGGAGTCGAGGTAATCTGAATAGCGAGGAGATAAGTGAACAGGCAGAGGGCTGGTCAGAACGCGTATTAGAAATGTCAGGGATTCGTCCAGAGAGGAGTCGACTTAATTGCAGCAGAAACCTTTAGGTTTCCAACTCCTTAGTCGAGGGGAAAAGACTAGATAAAGACAGGATTACGCAATGGCTAACTTCAAAGATCGTATAATCCGCGCCGCCAAGCTTGATGTGCATCTGTATGAAGAGGTGGAGGCCGACACCACTGCGATGCGTCAAGCCATGGGGGTTGTCGTTCTTTCCAGCGTTGCCGCCGGGATAGGAAGCATTGCGCAGGGAGGCGCCGGCGGCATCTTTACTGGAACGATCATGGCGCTTATCAGTTGGTTTGTCTGGGCGTATCTGACTTACCTCATAGGCACGAGACTTCTTCCGGAGCCGCAGACCCGTGCGAATGTCGGTCAGTTGTTGCGGACCGTCGGCTTTGCAAGCTCCCCGGGGCTGATTCGGGTGGTCGGCATCATCCCGGGACTGACTGGTGTCGTCTTCTTCATAGCCTCAGTCTGGATGCTGGTGGCGATGGTAATTGCGGTGAGGCAGGCCCTGGATTATACCAGCACCTGGCGAGCAGTGGGGGTATGTGTGATCGGCTGGATTATTCAAGCGCTGCTGTTTCTGTTGTTGTTCTCCATGATGTGTGGCTTCGCCCAGCCGTCTTAAAGAGATAAGTACTGCAATGTACATAGAGTCGATTGAAATAGAGAACTTCCGCAATATCAAAAGCGAGCGACTGGATTTTTCCCCGAAGGTTAATATTCTCCTGGGCCCAAACGCTGGCGGCAAGACTAATATCTTAGAGGCGATCCATTGCCTCTGTCTGGGAAAATCGCAAAGAGGTGCAAAAACACAGACGCAGATAAGCTTTGGGAGCAACTATGCCCGCCTAGTGGGGAGTGGTTACTTTCAAAAAAAAAAGTTACCATTGAATACGGTTTTGATGTAAACAACAAGAGAAACTTAAAGATAAATTCAGTTCCCCGCCGGAGGTTATCTGATCTGGTGGGGATTTTTTCGGTGGTTTCAATCGCCCCGGAAGAGATTACCATCATCTCGGGACCTCCAGAAGAGAGAAGGACTTTCCTAGATATTATTCTCTCGCAAACTTCCAAAAGATACCTCGCCAACCTCAGCCGTTACCAGCGGGTTCTATCCCAGCGAAACCGTTTTTTGAAGGAACACCGTGGAGAGGAAACCTCCAGGAAGTTGATTGAGCAATTGTCAGGCTGGTCAGACCAGTTGGCGGAATTCGGCGGGGAGATGATTTCCACCAGAGACAAGTTCACAAATTTCCTGAAAGCTAAACTTCCCGACTTCTATCAGCAGATTACTGACAGCGAAGAGAAGATAGAGATCTCCTATCAGATTTCCGGCAGGCTTGACATCCGAGAACCTTTGCGGGAGCAGATCCTCGAGAGGCTTTCAAAGAGCCTCAAGCAGGCATTGATCTTAGGAAGCACCACCGTCGGTCCCCATCGGGACGAACTGGAAATAAAGATCGAAGGACACGACATAAGACAGTTCGGCTCTCAGGGACAGATGCGTTCAGCTCTCCTGGCGTTAAAACTCGTCGCCGGGGAATACATAGCCCAGATAAAGGGAGAAGCGCCGATTCTAATCTTAGATGAGGTTTTCTCTGAATTGGATGAGAAGAGAACGAGGGCAGTCTTAAGTTCGATGCTGAGCGGAGGACAGGTTTTCATAGCCACCAGCAGGCGAAGGCAGGTCGAGTCTGTCCCCAGAGAGAGTTCGAGCAGTTTCTATATAGAGGGGGGCGCGGTCGCAGATTAGACCTGAGATAGATCCCGGCACAAACTGGATTTTTCGCAGACCGTTTCTTCAGCGCTGGCTTTTCTGACCTTCAGATGAAGGCTGCGCTTGGGCCAGCTCAGAAGCGGTGCGCTCGAACCAGTCTCGAGCCTTTTGGTAATCCGGTTTTATCTTTAAGGCCAGGGAGAATTGCTTGAGCGCCTCCTCAAGGTCACCACAGCTTCTGTTCGCTACACCAAGCGCCAGACGAGTCTCGGGGTCATCGGGGTCAAGAACCACCGCCTGAAGGCAGAATGTTCGCGCCTCTTCGAACTTTCCCTTGGTGGCATAAGCATCGGCGAAGCGATAACAGATTCTTTTCATGAAGTGTTTGATGTAAGCCTGATCGTAGTCCAGTTCCAGGCAGCGGCTGAAGTGCTCGTAGGCCTGGCGGTAATCTCCTTTCCTGTAAGCCTCGAAACCTCTCAGCATTGAAGTGCGTCCCAATCCGGCGTTCTTAATTCTCATTTCAAGCTCTTCTTTTTCCTTGGCGGAAACTCCGGTGAGAGAGGCGGCGATTGTCTCTTGACCCTGCTGCAGTTCAGCTATCTCCTCGTAGAGAAAGCGGTTCTTGTTGCGGGGGATGGAGTATTCGATCACCGGGAAGTCATCGGTGACCACCGGCGCCCCGGAGGTATATGCGAGCAGAGCCTCCTCCCCCATGACGAAATAGGATAGCACCGTCACGGGATTGTCGATCAAAACCCGAGCCAGGTGGCTTTTCACCGTCGGAATGTCAAACAGCTGCTTGAGCTTGGCAAAATCCATTTTCTGGGGTTCCGAGCTTCCCAACAGAACCCCCTCCTGTCCTACTATCCAGAAGCAGGAGTAGGGGAAGGTGAGGCAGAAGGAGCGGATTATGCTTTTGGCATCTTTTACGGACATGCTGTAAAGAGGCACCCACTGACAAACCACCCCACTGCGGTTGAGCCGCCGTTGGCACCCTCGGTAGAATTCAACGGTATAGAGAGACACGACTCCGGAGAGGCCCGGATGCATCGGCTCTAGTGTGATTATGTCATACTTCTCCTTAGTGGTCTGTAGATGGTTACGGCCGTCGTCTATGATGATTCTAATTCAGGGATCGGCCACGATGTCGCGGTTGAAATCCCGGAAGAAGTGGTTGCATTCGATCACGGTTGGAGAGATCTCTACACAATCGATGGAGCTTATGTCACTGTATGCACCGATGGTGCCGGCGGTGCCGCCGCTTCCGAAACAGATCACCAGACCTTTTCTGGCTTCGGGATTAAACCAGATCGGCAGATGCCCCAGGATTTGATTCTTGCGCTGGCCGATGAGGTCGGTGGAGGTGGCCTGGTTGCGGTTGATCAAAAGCCGCCGGGTCTTGTCGTGGCCCAAATCCTCGGTCACCATGATGGTGTTGTCGAAGGACTCCTTATACCACAGCAGTCTCGCATTCCGATAGGTCGGGATCTGCATAAATCCATACGCAGAGACTTCTCCCAGAAGAGCTATCAGGACTACGGAGGCCAGAATGAAAGCACCGGAGGTGGCATATCTCAAGACCAGGGGTCTCAGCCCGCCCTTGAGGACTGCCACCACCCCGATGAGGATCGAAACGTTCGCAACAACCAAGAGCGCCTTCTGAATTCCCACCAGAGGTATCAGAAGGAAGCCGGCCAGGAGAGAGCCGAAAATCGATCCCACCGTGTTTGCGAAATATAGCTCACCAACCCGGCTCCCCAGGGTCTTGATTTTCCGGACGAATATCTGAACCGCCAGGGGGAATGCCATCCCGTTTACGAGAACCGGCAGGAGCATCAGGAGGTTGGATTTGGCGAACATTATGAGCATAGATTTCTGCCAGTAGAGGGGGTCGCTGAGGGATATCTCCCTCTGCAGGCCCGGGATTTTGTCCATCAAGATGAACGAGATTATGGCGCTCGTGCCAATGAGAGCTTGAACGATTCCGAAAAGCAGATAATCGCCCTTATATCTTTTCAGGAGAGCAGAGCCGAAGTAGCTCCCTATCGCTATTCCTCCCAGGAAGATCGACAGCATCAACGAAAAGGCATAGATGTCAACGACAAGGGCTAGAACCAGAATCCTGGTCCAGATGACCTCATAAGCCAAGGCCGCCAGCCCGGAGAGGGCGAAGAGGTAGACTATCGGTTCCCTGAAGGCCTCGGACTTGAAGAATGGACGTTTCTCCGGGGTTATAGTCTTTACTCCCTCAGCCTTCTCCGGCAGCGATCTTGTCAGCATCTTATTCAAGAAAAGCACTGTCGCCCCCAAGGATAAGTTCAGAGCCACAATCAGAAGCTGGGAGTTTCTCAGTCCTGCTAGCTCGATCAATATGAAGCCCGCCAAGAGGCAGCCCAGAGTCGCCCCGAGGGTATTGACAGCGTAGAGGCGACCGGTGGGGACCGAAAAACGTTCCCCGGGCCTCACCAGGAAGCGGACTAAAACCGGAAGGGTGGCGCCCATCATGGTTGTGGAGGGCAGGATGATGAGAAATACGGTGAGGAATCTGACCGTGGTCATAATGGTCAGGACCGGTGATAGACCAGTTGCCACCAGAGGGTAAAACATCCGAGCCAGAGGTATGAGGAGAAGTATAGCTATTCCCCAGACACCGATCCCGATCTCCAAAAGCCCGTAGAGCAGAAATGCTTTCTCCGGTCGGCGATCAACGGCGCGCCCGGCCACTATGCTTCCCAATGCCAGCCCCGCCATGAAGGCCGAAAGCACCGTAGTAATCGATTGGGTGGTGTTGCCGAAGACCAAAACGAACTGCCTCACCCAGACGATCTCGTAAGTGAGGCCGGCAATGCCTGACAGAAAGAATATTGTGTAAACAAGTAAGCGCATCAGTGTTTGGTGAATCGGGGATGGGGGCTGACGTGTGAGTCCGAGTTGCCTTCTAAGTAAAGCCCTGGATTCCTTCCAGGGGACTCTTAATTATACCATTTAACCCCCCTTTGTCAACTGTCAATGAGTGCGATTGCCTGAGTGGGTTAGAAGGGTGGACAGTGACCGACCAGTAATCGTTGGCAGGTGGTGAGTAGTTCATCTCACCACAAAATGAGGTCGGCAATGTGGCGATTGCTCAGCTATCTCAACAGCGTCATTCTCAGAACGGATTGAAGATCGAGGGAGGTTAGTTTACAGAAGTAAATCCCACTGCTGACATCTCCGCCGGCTTCGTCCTTGCCATCCCAGGAGAGAGTGTAATCCCCGGAGGAAAACCGCTGGGTGGCTACGGTCCTTACCAGCTGTCCGGCTAGATTGTAGATCTTCAAGCTGATCGGTCGGGGTTGGTCGGCGCGAACGTGGAATTGTATCGAGGTGGAACTGTTGAAAGGATTGGGGAAGTTGTTCTGGAGGCTTGTGACTTCAGGGAGATTCCTCTCGGGCTCTTCCTCTTCTGCCCCAAGAAAGACCCCCAACCATTCCGCAATCCGTCGGAGCATTTCCTCTTTAGTGTTCGGAGGTTCGCCTGGCACCACCTGCATGACCGGCTGGGTAGAAAACACGGCCTTGATATCTGGATCAGTGGTAGCCGAGGTTACACAGCCACACAAGACCTCATCTTCAAATATCACCTCCGCACCCCCGTCGAATGGCTCTATGGTCGAGCTCCAGACCGAGTCCGGGAAGCCGTAACGAAGCCCCTCCATAAAGGTGCCGACAACACCTCTGAAGGTCTTAAACCGCCAGGAGTCACAGAGGGTACAGCCGACGTGCAAATACTCAAACAGGAACTTCTCGGGCCAGCAAATTCTGCCCTCGATGTAGACTCCACCTCCGCTGTCGAGAAAATCCATTAAGATGGAGGCCTCCTCCTCTGGAAGCTCCCAGTTCCCGTAGACCAGAATGGCAAAGATGGCCTCTATATCCTCCAAACCGTATTCTTCCACATAGGCCACCAGATCCTGGGTGATGATGGTGGAATACCCGATCTTCTCCAGGACAACCTGATATTCATAAACGTCGGGGTTGGAGCCTGGATCCCAGATCAAGATTCCTGAGGCTTCTACATGTGGAGAACAGAGCAAGAGAAACAGAGAAGTGAGAGTGAAAATCCTGAGTCTTTTCATTTTTCCCTCCTTAAAACTATTCATCTCGCAAAAAATATACCCGGGCTCCTTCTGCAAACAACTCTTTGAAGGGTTGAAAGATACAGGAGTCCGGCAGATCTTTCCCCAGCAATTTGCGCACAACCTTGCAAAGTGGGTTCAGTTCCCTTCCACATTATTATAACGATATTGTTCAAAAAATGGAACAAAAAAAACGGAGTGGTTCTGGGATCTTTCTCTCCGTGGGAGACATGCTGCCATCAGCCGGAGACCTTAAAGTAAAGGAAGACAAGCAGGTTCAGAGTTGCTTTTTCGTTCTTTTTGTTATAATATTCGACCTACCTTGCAGTGTGAGCCTCGGGCCCGCCCGTCGCCGGACACCTGCTGCAGGGGATAGATTCGGGAGCTGGGTGGCTCAGTAGCCTCGGCTACTGGGTTGGCGGAATTGTAGAATAAGACTGTAAATAGAGGAGTTTATGTCACCGCGAAAAGTAATCATTATGGGCGCTGCTGGCAGGGATTTCCACAATTTCAACACCGTCTACCGAGACAATCGCGACTACAGAGTGGTAGCATTCACCGCCACCCAGATTCCGGATATCGCTGGTAGAAAATACCCCTCCAAACTGGCCGGAAAGCTTTACCCCAAGGGGATTCCCATCCACCCCGAAGGTGATCTCGTCAAGTTGATCCATAAGGAGAGAGTGGATGAGGTAGTTTTCAGTTACAGCGATGTCCCTTACGAGTATGTGATGAGCAAGGCCGCCATGGTCAACACCGCCGGTGCCGATTTCGTCCTGCTGGGTCACTATCACACCATGCTGAAATCAAAAAGGCCGGTGGTGGCGATAACGGCGGTCCGAACCGGCTGTGGTAAATCCCAGACCACCCGCAGGGTCTGCGAGATCTTAAGGGAGATGGGTAAGAAGACGGTGGTGGTTCGTCATCCCATGGCTTACGGAGATTTGACCAAGCAGATCTGCCAGCGATTCGCCAAACTCTCGGATTTGGACAAACACAAATGCACCATCGAGGAGAGAGAAGAATACGAACCCCACATCCGTCGAGGTCAGGTAGTTTACGCCGGGGTCGATTATGCTGAAATCTTGAAGGAGGCGGAGAAGGAGGCGGAGATTATCGTCTGGGACGGCGGGAATAACGACACCTCGTTTTACAGGCCGGACTTACAGATCACCCTGGTGGACCCCCATCGTCCCGGTCACGAATACAGCTATTATGCTGGCGAGACCAACCTTCTTATGGCGGATGTGGTGGTGATTAACAAAATCACGACCGCGGACCCGGAGGATGTGGAGGAGGTGCGCTTCAGCGTAGACAGGATCAATCCTGGGGCCTTGGTGGTGGATGCTGCCTCCCCGATTTTCGTTGACAAACCGGAACTCATCAGCGGCAAAGCGGTGCTGGTGGTGGAGGATGGCCCCACCCTGACCCATGGGGAGATGACTTACGGTGCCGGGATGCTTGCGGCCCGGAAGTACTCCGCCCGGGAGATCGTGGATCCCAGACCTTACATCGTCGGGAGCATCAAGGAGACCTTCAACGATTATCCCGATATCGGACCGTTATTGCCGGCCATGGGTTACGGCAAAAAGCAGGTTGCGGACCTGGAGAGAACCATCAACAAGGCCCGATGCGATTCGGTAGTCATCGCTACTCCTATTGATTTGGGCCGACTCTTGAAAATGAATAAACCCTCCACCAGAGTGAGGTATGAGCTTCAGGAGATCGGCAGGCCGGATTTAGAGGAGATTTTGAAGGATAGATTCGCAACTCAGAAGAGGAAGCGGAGGTAGCACCTCTTTGCCGGCCTTCCTTCTGGGGATTTGAGCAATCCAGTTCAGCAGCATTGGAGAAGTTCAGACAGAGGTTCTAAAGAGCTGTGAGAAGTGACAAGGTTGCGGTAGTTGCTCTGGGGGGTAACGCCATCACCAAAAAGGGGCAGGAGGACACCATTGCGCGGCAGTTCGCCAACACCCGGAGGAGCTTAGAGCCGATTGTCAAGCTGATCAAAGACGGCTACAAGTTGGCCATCACCCACGGCAATGGTCCCCAGGTGGGGAATGCCCTTTTGAGGGTGGAGCTGGCCCGGGGGAAAGCCCCGATTCTCCCGCTGGGAATTTGTGTCGCTGATCTGCAGGGAGGAATGGGATATATGATTACTCAGTCCCTTCAGAACCGTCTCCATCGGGAGGGGATAGGCCGCCCGGTGGTCACCATCGTCAGCCAGATGATCGTTGACAGAAACGACCCAGCATTGTCCAAGCCGACGAAGTTTATCGGTCAATTCTACACCAGAGAGCAGGCACGGCGGATGGTGGAAGAATCTAGCTGGATTGTCAAGGAGGATTCAGACCGGGGCTGGAGGCGAGTGGTTCCCTCACCCCACCCTCTGAGGTTGGTCGCAGGCGAAACCATCAAGCAACTGGTCTTGGAGGGAACCATCGTCATCACTGCCGGTGGAGGCGGGATCCCGGTTTACACCCAAAAGGATGGTAGCTACGAAGGTGTGGATGCGGTCATCGACAAAGATTTGGGGGCAGCGGTGATGGCTTCCGACATCGGAGCCGGCTTGCTTTTAAACTTGACCGATGTCAACAAGGTGGCCCTAAACTACGGGAAGGAAGATCAGAAAAACCTCGACCGCCTAACCGTCGCCGAAGCTAAAGGATACCTTGCGGAGGGGCACTTCCCGCCCGGGAGCATGGGTCCCAAGATCGAAGCCGCCATAAGTTTCTTAGAAAAGGGAGGCAAAGAGGTGGTCATCAGCTCCATTGAAGAAGGGTATGAGGCCGTGACCGGTGATGCCGGAACGACAATCGTGCTGTGATTCGACTAGAAGGTTGACCCAGCACTAAGAATATGACTTTGCCCTTGGCAGTATTTAAGAAAAGAGGGAAACAGGCCATCAACTCGTCGCGGGGCAACTCCGGGCTTGACTTCAAGCTTATCGAGTTAATTCTCCAGCGGGGACATATCTACGAGGTCGGCGGTGTCGTCAGGGATAGCCTCCTTGAGCGACCGGTTACCCAGAAGGACAGGGATTTTTTGGTGACTGGCATTCCTTACGAGGAGCTCTCCAAGATTCTGCGCAAGTTCGGTCGCGTCGATGTAGTCGGAAAATCCTTTGGAATAATAAAATTCACGCCTCGTGAGCAGAAGATAACTTACGATGTTGCTCTCCCCCGGAAGGAATTCTCCACCGGCGTAGCCCATCGGGATTTCCACGTCCACTTCGACTACACCTTACCCGTTGAAGAGGACTTGAAGCGCCGGGATTTCACCATCAACGCCATGGCGAGAGATTTAGCCACCGGAGAGATCATCGACCCCCTCGGCGGCAGAGAGGATCTGGAAAGAAAAATCCTCCGGATGACCTCTCCGAAGACTTTCGAAGAGGATCCACTGCGGATGCTGCGGGGAATACAGTTTTCTGCCCGCTTCGAATTTGAAATCGGGCCAGCGACATTCAAGGCGATGAAGGAAAACTCCCACCTGATTAGCTCCGTCTCCCCGGAGAGGATTCAGGAGGAGCTAAACAAGCTTCTACAGCAAGCGGACAGGCCCAGTCTCGGCTTTCATGTCATGAAAGAGATCGGAATCTTAGAGGAGATTCTGCCGGAGCTTGCAGTTTGTGTCGGCGTCACCCAGCCTGGTGGTTACCACAAGTTTGATGTCTTTGAGCATACACTTTTCACGATAGATCATGCCTCCAAAGACCTGCGCCTCCGTCTAGCGGCCCTTTTTCACGACATTTGCAAGCCACAATGTCGCGAGCTGGTCCCGGAGGGAGCCACCTTTTACGGCCACGAGAGAAAGGGGGCGGGAGTGGCCAAGAGGGTGATGAAGCGGCTGCGCTACCCTTATCAGCTGACCTCAGAGGTTGTCCTCCTGGTGCGAAGGCATATGTACACCGACAGAGTCACCGACAAGGGCCTGAGGCGCTTGATCAGAAACGTTGGCGAAGACCTCATCTTTGATCTTTTGGAGCTGAGGCGCGCCGACGTCAAGGCCCAAGGGAGGGGGAAAACCGGAAAGGACGTTGATCGCTTCAAGAAGAGAATCCAGGAGGAGTTAGAGAGAAAACCACCGCTGTCCGTCAGCGACCTAGAGATCGACGGTCACGATGTGATGGAGCTGTGCAAGATTGCCCCCTCCCCGATGGTGGGCAAAATCCTGAATCACCTGTTGGAGAAGGTGCTCGACGAGCCGGACTTCAACCAACGAGACAAGTTGATTGAGGAGACCTTTTCTTTCTATAATAGAGAGAAAAGGAAAAATGACAGTGAACGTAAGCCGTGACCGCCGTAGCGGGCGGCTTTGTCCGCCCGGAATGATGTCGGGGATGAATTCCCCGACCTACGCGGGGAGGTTTCACTATAGAGGATTAAAGCTTTTGTGCTTGATTGAGAAAAGTGACAGCGACCGGCAGCCGTCACCGCCGTTGCGGGCGGCTTCATCCGCCCAAAGCCTTTCACAACTCAACGGAGAGGTCAATTATGAAATTTAAAGTTGTCTTAGAGATGGCAGAAGAGGGTGGGTTCACAGTTTACGTGCCTTCTCTGCCGGGGTGTATCAGCCAAGGGGAAACCCGCGCGGACGCTCTGAAAAATATCAAGGAGGCCATCGAGCTCTACTTAGAACCGGTGGAGGATGACGTTGAAATAGGGACCGAGAAGGAGATAGTGGAAGTCTCTTTATGATTTCATTACCATCTCTCAGTTACATTCAGGTAATCAGAGCTTTAAAGCGAGCTGGTTTCATTGTAGTAAGACAGAGGGGAAGCCATATCAGATTACAAAAGAGGGCGGGCGATAAAGTCATCAAATTGACAATACCGGCACATAAGGCCATTAAAAACGGGGACCCCGATTTCCGTAGCGGGCGGAATTTATCCGCCCGGCGGAATGTCGGGGATGAATTCCCCGACCTACGCGGGGAGGTTTCACAGTATAGAGATGAGGTCTTTCTGTTTAATTGGGAAGAAGAGATAGCGATCGAAAGCGAGGAAGCAGTTCGAAGAATCTGCGGCCCATGATTAATCAGATGATGACCTAACACCAGGGAGTCCAGATGAAGATTCACGAATATCAAGCCAAAGAGATTTTCAGAAAATACGGCATGCCAGTCCCTCCCGGTAAGGTGGCAACCAAACCGGAGCAGGCCCGAAAGATTGCGGAGGAGATTGGCACACCGGTTATGGTCAAAGCCCAGGTGCACGTTGGTGGACGGGGCAAAGCCGGCGGAATCAAGTATGCCAAGGACCCCGACGAGGCCTACAGAGTAGCAAGTCAGATCTTGGGGATGGACATCAAGGGCCTCAAGGTCAAGAAGGTGCTGGTGACGGAGGCTTGTGACATAAAGTCGGAGGCCTACATCGGGGTCATCGTCGATCGAGCCAAGAAGATGCCGGTGATGATGGTCTCCCCCGCAGGCGGGATCGACATCGAGGAGGTTGCCACCAAGACCCCGGAGAAGATTATGAAACTCCACGTCGATCCCTTCCTGGGGCTGCAGCCGTTCCAGGCGAAGAAGTTGGCCTATTTCGTCTACAAAGATCCCAAGATTGTGAGGGGCGCGATGAAGATTATTCTGGCGCTCTATAAGGCCTTCTGGGAGGCGGAAGCCTCCCTGGCCGAGATCAACCCTCTAGTGGTTACCGGCGACGGGGAGGTCTGGGCAATAGACGCCAAGATAAACATCGACGATAGCGGGCTCTTCAGAAACCGGTATATTGAGAAGATGCGCGACCTCTCCGCAGAAGATCCCTCCGAGACCAAGGCCAAAGATGCTGACCTCTCCTTCGTGAAATTGGATGGGAATATCGGCTGCATTGTCAACGGGGCCGGTCTGGCCATGGCGACCATGGATCTGGTGAAACACTTCGGGGCAGAGCCTGCGAATTTCCTCGATATCGGCGGAAGCTCCAGCCCCGAGAAAGTCTTAAACGCCATGAAAATCATCCTCCGGGACAAGAAGGTCAAGGCTATTCTGATAAACATCTTCGGTGGTATCACCCGCTGTGACGATGTCGCCAACGGCATTGTTCAGGCAGTGAAAAGCCTGAAGCCAAAAGTCCCGATTGTGGTCCGCCTCACCGGCACGAACGAGGATATTGCCCGCAGGATTTTGGAGAAGATTGACCTAACTGCCACCACCAGTATGGAGGAGGTCGTCAAGAAGGCAATCGAGCTGGCGGAGGCGGCTTAGCTCAGAGGCTGTAGCGGAAACCTTTAGGTTTCCATCAAGAGTCTCTAGCAACGAATAGAAACGACTGGAAGGTTCAACATGGCGATCTTAGTCGATAGAAAAACGAAAGTTGTGGTTCAGGGGATCACCGGGCGTGATGGCTCCTTCCACGCCCTGCAGATGAAGAAATACGGCACTAAAGTCGTGAGCGGGGTCACCCCCGGAAAGGGCGGGCAGTCGGTCGACGGGATTCCGGTGTTCGACACCGTGGAGCAGGCGGTGAAAGAGACCAAAGCCAACACCTCCGTGATCTACGTCCCTCCGGCCTTTGCCACCGATGCCATCTATGAAGCTATCGATGCCGGCGTCAAACTCATTGTGTGTGTCACCGAGGGTCTTCCCACCACCGACGTGCTCACGATATACAACTATCTGAAAATCAAGGGGGTTCGGATGGTGGGACCCAACTGTCCCGGGGTGATCTCTCCCGGGCTGTCGAAGGTCGGCATCATGCCTGGTCAAATCCACAGGAAGGGCAATGTTGGGGTGGTCTCCCGGAGTGGCACTCTAACTTACGAGGTGGTCTGGCATCTCACCCTTAAGGGCCTGGGGCAGTCGACCTGCCTGGGAATCGGCGGCGACCCCATCATCGGAACCAATTTTATAGACTGCCTGGAGCTTTTCGAGGCCGATCCCCAGACGGAGGCGATCGTTCTTATAGGAGAAATCGGTGGCACCGACGAGGAGGAGGCGGCCTTATACATCAAAAAATATGTCTCCAAGCCGGTGGTGGCTTTCGTCGCCGGTAGAACCGCTCCTCCGGGCAAGAGGATGGGTCATGCCGGGGCGATCATCTCCGGAGGCTCCGGAACCGCCGAAGAGAAGATACGGGCTTTCAACAGGGTAGGCATACCGGTGGCGGAGCTGCCGGCGCAGGTTGCGGATTTGGTCGCTGAAAAACTCAGGGGAAGGAAATAGGGGCGAAAGGAGGGGTCAAGACTATAGCTGCGTGGATTTATCCGCTCCAAACAATTTACTAATCTAAATAGGAGTGATAAATTGACCCCTCGACGGGAACTGTGACCACCGTGGCGGGCGGCTTCATCCGCCCGAAGTGATGTCGGGGATAAATTCCCCGACCTACGGGGGGGTTATTACGTTTAAAGGATAAATTTCATGGCCTCGGAGGATTTACTAGATTTACATTGGCGGTGGAGAATTCATAGTGTTGTGGGAGCTACTATCACCGTAGCGGGCGGAATCCATCTGCCCGAAGTGATGTCGGGGATGAATTCCCTGACTTACGGGAAGAGGTTTTATTACGTTTGAAGAATGAATTTCATGGCCTCGGAGGATTTATTAGATTTACACCGGCAGTGGCAACTTCATGGTCTTGCCGGAGGGTAGCACCAGCGTAGCGGGCGGAATTCATCCGCCCGAAATAATGTCGGGGATAAATTCCCCGATCTACAGTGGAAGTTTCATCTATCTCACTGGAAGATTGCAGTGAAAAGAGTCCCACGATTTAATCCTGAGAATTACTGCCATTTCGTGACGATGAAGGCATATAACAAAAGACCACTCTTTTCGGATGAACAAATAGCACGATTATTTTTGGATGTTTTGTATAAGAAACAGTCAAGATTATCCTTTCTGCTGATAGGTTTTGTTGTTATGCCGGATCACGTCCACCTGTTGATTGTCCCCAGCAAAAGAAACACGATTTCAGATGTGATCCGACACATTAAGGGGGCATTTTCGCGGGAACTAGGCAAGAGATTGAGAGAACATCGCCAAACTGCCTCCACCGTAGCGGGCGGAATTCATCCGCCCAGAACAATATTCGGGACAAATGTGCCCCGGAGATTCAGAGGCAGAAATATCATCGGCCAGATTTGGCAAGACAGTTTTCATGACCGTTTAGTCAGAGACCCTCAGGAGCTTTGCGCAGAACTCCAGTATTTGGAGTTCAATCCAGTAAGGGCCGAGTTGGTAGATGACCCGAAGAGCTATGAATTCTCATCAGCGAATAAGAAATATGAAACGGACCTTGAGAAGTATCTTTAAGATGTCAGGGACAAATTCTCTGCCCCGCGGGAGTGCCAATCACCGTAGCGGGCGCAATTCATCCGCCCGAAATAATGTCGGGGATAAATTCCCCGACCTACGGGGGGAGGTTTTATTACGTTCAAAGGATAAATTTCATGCCCCGGAGGATTTATTAGATTTACACCGGCAGTGGCAATTTCATGGTGTTGCCAGAGAGTAGCACCACCGTAGCGGGCGGCTTTATCCGCCCTAAGTGATGTCGGGGATGAATTCCCCGACCTATGGGCGAGGTTTCATCATATTATGAAAGGTGGAATTTAAACTCCCCGAGAATTGGGAAATCAAAGATCATGAGATACACCTTGTTAATCATAAAGCCGGACGCGGTTGAGCGCAACCTCATCGGCGAGATCATCCGCCGGGTGGAGGCCGACCAGTTCATCGTCAAGGACATAAAGAGACTAACTCTGTCGAAGGAGAGAGCCCAGGAATTCTATGCGGTCCATATCGGCAAACATTTCTACGACGACCTCGTGGGATATATGACCTCCGGACCGATCGTCCCGATGGCCCTGGAGAGATACAACGCCGTGACCGCTCTCAGGAACTTAGTCGGCGCCACCAAGCCCTCCGACGCCAGACCGGGAACCATCCGCAGAGACCTGGGGGTTGATCACACCCGCAACTCAGTCCACGCCGCTGATTCCAACGAGAACGCAAAGAGGGAGATAGAGTTCTTCTTTCCCGATTTCTTCTCCGACAAATCCAGTTGACAATGGAATTCGAAGTCCCCTTCGGAGAGAGGATCTTATCGGTTTCCCTCCCGCCAGAGACGGAGGTGACAATCCTGTCCCCTGCCGAGCAAGGGGGTTTACCTTTACAGGAGGCTCTCAAAGAAGGTCTGGGGCACCCTCTCGGACGGGAATCACTCGATTATTTCCTCAAGGATTGCGAGCACCTCTTAGTCCTGGTTAACGACCTTTTCCGCCCCACCCCAACGGCGCAAATCTTGAGGGAGCTTGACCCCTATCTACGAAACATTACGCAATTAGGATTTCTGGTGGCAACAGGGTTGCATCCCAAACCCTCACCCGAGGATTTGAAGACCATCTTCGGTGAATATCTCGAGCGCTACCGGGGGAGAATTCACTCTCACGACTGCGATGACGATAACCAGTTGGTCAGCTATGGGAAAACCTCCTTTGGGAGCGAGGTTGAGTTCCACAAGCTGGTTTTTGAAGCCTCTCACATATTGACCATCAGCTCGGTGGAGCCCCACTATTTTTCCGGCTTCACCGGAGGACGAAAGGTGTTTCTGCCGGGCGTTTCCTCTCGAAGGGCAACCCAGAACAACCATGCCCTGGCGTTGAGCGAACGAGCGCAGCCGCTATCTCTGGAGAGGAATCCAGTCCACCAGGACATGGAGGAGGCCTTGAACTTACTTGGGGACAAGGGAATCTTCTCGATTCAAGTTGTCTCCGCAAACTCAGAGAATCTGCAGGGCTGTTTCTGTGGAGACATCCGCGAAGCTTTTCGCTCCGCAGTCCAAAAAGCTAGACGGGTCTTCGCCAGAGAGGTTGAAGGGAGGTTCGACATCGTCGTTGCTGTTGTCGGCCCTCCGCTGGACAAAAACCTCTACCAGATTCAAAAATCGATGGAACACGCCAAGATAGCTCTAAAAGAGGGCGGGACTGTGATTCTGGTATCACCCTGCCATCAGGGGGTTGGGAACGATGAGTGGCTGAAGCTTTCGGAGAAGTTTTCCTCCTCGGAGGAGATCCTCGCCGCCTCTGAAGAGTGGAATTTGGGGTTTCACAAGCTTTACCGTACTGCTCAGCTGAAAAGCTGGGCGCAAATCTGGGGAGTTACCAGCCTGCCGCCGGAGATATTACGCAGGGTATACATCGAACCCAAAGAGAGTCTGCAGAGAGCGCTTGATGAAGCCATCTCCATAAAGGGGAAGGGCTGTAACCTTCTGGTCCTTATGGACGCCGGTCACCAGGTTCCGGTGTTGTAGCTGGTGAGTGGTTATTGGTTAGTGGTGAGTAGGATTCCGCACTGTGGAAGCATCGAGTCGCAAAAAATCTCCCCTCAGCAGCATTTTTCACTTGATAAAAGTCGGGGAATTTATTATCAAACAAGCCTGAAACAGTCACGACGGCGCAGCAAATTTTTTTGAGCTTCTTTGTGAATTTTGTAACAAACTGAAATAAACAAGTCAGGAGGTTTTTATGAGGAAGAAAGTCGCAATCATCGGAGCCGGACATGTCGGGGAGTGCACTGCCATGTATTTGGCGGAGAAGAACATTGCCGACATCGTGTTGGTTGACATCATCGAGGATATGCCCAAAGGGAAGGGCTTGGACCTTCTCCAGACCGGACCGGTCAGGAATTACGATGTCAATGTGGTTGGCTCCAACGACTTTGCAGACATGAAGGGGGCCGACTTAGTGGTGCAGACCGCAGGCTTGCCCCGTAAGCCCGGCATGACCAGGGAGGATTTGATCACCAGCAACGCCAAGGTTGTGGAGGACTGTGCCAAGAAGGTGAAGGAGCATTGCCCCGAGGCCTTCTATCTTATTGTCACCAATCCTCTGGACATCATGACCTACCACGCCCAGAAGATCACCGGGTTTCCCCACAACAAGGTCTTCGGGCAGGCCGGAATCTTGGACAGCACCCGCTTCCGGGCCTTTGTGTCCATGGAGCTGGGGGTTTCCATGACCGACATTCAGGCGATGGTCCTGGGCGGGCATGGAGACACCATGGTGCCTCTCCCCAGCTACACCACGGTCGCAGGCGTTCCCATCACGGAGTTGATCCCCAAGGATAGAATAGCGGCCATCTCTGAGCGCACCAGTAAAGGCGGGGGAGAGATTGTCAAGCTCCTCAAGACCGGTTCGGCTTACTACGCCCCGGCGGCGGCGGTTGCCGAGATGGTGGATGCCGTCCTTTCGGACCGCAAGAGACTCTTCCCTTGCTCCGCATATTGCGCCGGGGAATACGGGATCAAGGATATCTACATCGGAGTTCCGATAATTCTGGGTGCCGGCGGCGTGGAGAAAATCATCGAGCTCAAGCTGAACAAGGAGGACCTGGGCTCCCTTCAGAAGTCGGCAGCCACGTATAAGGATTGGCTGAAGGTTCTGGGATATTAGAGCACCAGGAGCAAGACAAGACATCATTCTAGGGGCGGAGTTGAACTCCGCCCCTTATGAATGTTATATTCGAGGGCTGTCACTGCTGCCCCAATGATCAGGTTGAAGGAGATGGAAGGTCACTGCAAGGTCAACGTTGTTACTATCGCTACTTTTGTTGCGGCCTTATTTGCCATAGCTGTTTCCATTTATTACTTCTGGCCCAAAGTATTTCCTCCGCCGGATATACAGGTCAGATTGGCCACACCACCGACTTGTCAAGTGAAGACCCTCAGGGAAGGCGGATATCAATACCGTATCACTGCCTCCATTGCGCTCGGAGCTCGAAAAGGAGAGTTATTTGAAGTTGACTCCGTCTGGGTTGAGTCAGAGATCGGGACATCACGACTTAAACACCATGGCAGCACACGCCGTGGGTTTCGATGGCCAATTGTCGAAATGTGGCGCGGTAGCGTTCTAATCACTACTGACAAGAAAGTGAAGAAGATAGAAGGTTGCATCAAGGCACAAACCAACTGGGGTGTCGGTTCTACGAAGTTCGAAATGGAGAAGATCAACTGGGACTAACAACCATCTTGTGCTCCGGTTCTGCTTTTAAATCTCTATAGTGGTGTCAGGAGCTTCCTCCTGACACCCTCCTTCCTACTCTTGTGAGCCCTCGAATATCAGCCGCTAAACAGTCAGGTGGAAACACCTTAGGGCACTGAACGGCGGCAACAGATTCCCCGCCACCGTAGTCGGCGGAATTCATCCGCCTGAAATGATGTCGGGGATGAATTCCCCGACCCACGTGTTTCCCTGGCTGGACGTAAGTCCCCAAATTCGGCGGGTCAAAAAAGGAGGACCGAGCCTTCCATAGGCTCGGTCCCTAAACGTGGTAATAATGTCTTTGTTAGAACTGGGCGGGAAGATCACACCCGGGCTGGGCACCGACCGTCGGAGTTGCGCCGCCACCGCCTGCTGGGTAATAACGCCACATAGTGGTGCTGCCGCCGCCAGTGCAGGGAGGATCGTTGACCCAGTCGTAATAGCCGGTGTTCGTCGATGTATCCCACTGCCCGTCCATGGTGTAACCCGGACAGCAGTTGGGGTCGGAGAGAGCAACGTGCGCGTGGAAGCCGTAAAGGGTTCCACCGATATTCCAGTAATTGCCCTGGTCAATTCTGCCAATGCCGCAACCGGTGGTCTGGACTCCACCACTGAGCCGTCCGCCGCTCTGGGCGTTGAATAAGTAAATGTAACCGTACTCGTCGGTGGTGTACAGTCTCAATTTGCCATCGACTGTGCCGTCTGCAGGGTTCTCGGTGCTGATCGCATAGGCGCCAGCAATTGCCGCCACGAAGACCAGCATTGCGAACAGTGCCTGGAGCTTCTTCATGTTTTACCTCCTTTGAAAAGAGATGTGAAAGGTTTGAGAGACCCAGCTACCGCAGGCGGAGGTAGAGGGACGGATGAATGGTATCTAACTGAGCTGATGATACTCCTCATGACTCTATCTGCTTTGCTCTTCTTGTCAGTCAGGAAGTTTACTTCTTCCGTGAGA
>JBHIBM010000004.1:0-19859 GCA_046759085.1 Candidatus Zixiibacteriota bacterium | reverse complement strand
AGAAAGGTGTAAATCATAAACCTCCCCAGCCTCATCCGGGCGATGCCGGCGGGGAGAGATATGAAGGTCCTGACAACTGGCAGAAGCCGGGAAAAGAAAATGGCCCAGTCGCCGTATTTCTCGAACCATCTGTCGGCAGTGTCTAAGTCCCTTTTCGAGAGCAGAACGTATTTGCCGTACCTTTCCAAAAAGGGCCGACCACCGTAAATCCCGACCAAATAGGCAACCAGGGAACCTAAAAGGCATCCGGTTGCCCCCGCCACTCCCGTCCCCCAAAGCGTGAAGCGACCGGTGTAAGCAAGATATCCCGAGAAGGGCATGATGATCTCGGAGGGGAGCGGGATACAAGCGGACTCTATCCCCATGGTGATGATTATTCCCAGATACCCGGTGGTGTTGATGACGGAGATTATCCAGGCCCCCACCGGCTCGATGATAGCTTCAAACATGGGCTCTTCCTGCTTTCTGGGTGATAGGCGTCAGGGCTTCAAAATCCGGCAGCAACCGACTCTTTGCCTGCAAACTCATCCTATTCTACAAGTCCTGCCCACCTGCGGTAAAGCTCCTCGATTTTTCCTTCCAATGCCGATTTCTCTTTAGCGAGGGCGGTCAGTTTCGCCCAGTCGGTGCTGTGAGTTTGGCTCTCCAACGCCTCTTCTATCCCCTGCAATTGACACTCTGAAGCCTCAATCTCCTTTTCTATCTGCTGGGCTTTGAAAGTGCCCTTCTTCCTCTTGGGTCGGTCAACTTTCACTTCCCTTTTGTGCTTGGGCTTCTGTCTTCTTTCGGTCGGGGGTCTCCCTGGCGCAGACCAGACATCCTCCACCTCCGTCCTTTCCTTGACTTGCCTCGACAGGTAATCGGAGTAATTGCCCAGATATTCAGTCACGCAGCCATTTTCGAATGATAGAATCTTGTTCGTGAAGCGATCCAGAAAGTAGCGGTCGTGGGAGACCGCCAATACGGTTCCCTTGAAATCCGCGAGGAAGTTCTCCAGAACCTCAGTGGAGGGGATGTCCAGGTGGTTGGTGGGCTCGTCGAGAAGAAGGAAATTGGCATTCGATAGCAATAGTCGTGCTAACAGGGCTCGGCTCTGTTCCCCTCCGGAGAAACTTTTGAGTGATCTTTTGACCTCCTCTCCGGAGAAGAGGAACCTGCCCAGATAAGTGCGCACCTCCCCCTCGGTCCAATCCGGAACCTGCTCCCATAAGTAGTCCAGCAACTCGCGGGAGGGGTCATCGAATCTTACCTCCTGAGGGTAGTGAGCGGAGACTACGTTTTTTCCTATGAGGACTTCTCCGGTGTCAGGAGATTCCAATTTCAGGAGGAGCTTGAGCAGAGTGGTCTTTCCGCAACCGTTGGGACCGATCAGGCCGATCTTGTCGCCCCTCTCCAGAAGGAGGTTCACACCCTGAAACAATACAGTTCCCTCAAAGGATTTGTCGACATTTCTGAGCTCCACCACCTTTCTTGGGAGCCTCTTGACTTCCGCCGCCCTCAATGTCAAGGCGGCTTCGGACTCCTTGGGCCTTTCGATCCGGTCGAGTTTCTGTAGCATCCTTCTTCGAGATTGGGCCTGACGGGTTTTTTGACCGGCGATGTTGCGGCGAATGAAGTCCTCCTGACGTTTGATGAACTCCCTCTGGTGGAGATACAGCTTTTCTCTCCTCTTAAGCTGTGCCTCCCTTTGGGGAAGGTATTGGCTGTAGTCTCCGTGGTAAAGCTTTAGACTTCCGGATTGCAGCTCCGCAATGTGAGTCGTGACACGGTCAAGAAGGTAACGGTCGTGGGAGACGATAAGCGCTCCGCCCTTGAAAGCCAAAAGGAAGTTCTCCAGAAACTCCCTCCCGGAGATGTCAAGGTGGTTGGTGGGCTCGTCTAGAAGCAAGAGATTGGCATCGGTGAGAAGGATCTGAGCCAAGGCGGCGCGGTTCTTTTGCCCGCCGGAGAGATACCTTATCTTTTTCGAGAGGTCACCCTCTGGGAAGCCCAGACCTCTTGTGACCGACTTGATCTTGGAGTCGTAAGTCTGTTCTCCCCACTTTTCCCGAAGCTCAAGAAGTTCGTTGTATTCTCTCTGCAATGTGGGATCGTTCCCGACGGTGCAGAATTCGATTTCCACGGCCTCTATTCGCTCTTGTAGGGAGATGCGCTCCCTGAAGGGTACCTCCATTTCCTGATAGAGAGTGTTGTCCTCCCTGAGTGTTGGTTCTTGCCTCAAATAAGTCGCCTTAGTCTCCTTAGAGAACGAGATGGAGCCGGAGTCGGGCTGTCGCAACCGTGCAATGATTTCAAGGAGAGTGGTCTTGCCGACGCCGTTCCGTCCGACCAGCCCCAGTCGCTCTCCGCTTTTGATCACCAGGGAGATGCCGTGGAGGAGGGGCTGTTTTCCGTAGCTTTTGTCGATTCTGTCCAAGCTGGCTAAGATCATTCAACCCTCTCAAGGTTCTGTCAGTGGGATAAAATATCTCATTGCCTTTGACAACTCAACAGAAAACCGAGAGGGGGTGGGAGTGCAACTCCCCATACGGGCCAAACAACCTCTCCAGCTGGGATGTGTCCGCTGTTTACTGTTTCCTGTTTGTTGTCTTTGAAACCTGAAGGTCATACACTTTGGCCGGCTGGCGACTGGTATGAGACGCCCCGCCCGAAACCGGGGGTCACGGATGAGGGCATCCGTGACCAACATGTGGGCTCCGGGGCAGGAATGCCCCGGCTATTCTCTAGAAAAGGGCGGGAGTGCAACGACCCATATGGGTCAAACAACCGCCCCAGCGGTGGTGAGGTGAGATTGCCAATTCAATCGGAAGTCCAAAGGAGAGCGCAGCACAACTCCAGCTTCGGGCGTGGGATTGCAGTTGTGGAATCAGTCTTGCTGCTGGAGAAGACAACAGTTGGGCCTCATCTGCCATTCAAAGCGGTCGGGTCTTTGGCGGGCCGAAAAAGCATTAAGCAGGAGTTCATGCCACCCAAATGGGGACGATAATATCAACGTTGACTCCTTGACAGGGAGGGAGCTGGAAGTTATCATTGCGGTTCGCTGTCATTATCGGAATGCCAAAATGATTACGATTGAAGAGATCAAGAAGAACGAGAAGGTTCAAAAGCTGATCGACAAGGCCGATGAGCTTCTGAAGGTTATCGGCTACACCGAACATGGTCACCGGCATACCAGCTTGACCGCCAACATTGCTTACAATATCATGATTCGCCTGGGCAAGGGGGAACATCAGGCCCAGCTTGCCGCCATCGCCGGTTACATGCACGATATGGGGAACGTCATCAACCGCGACTATCACGCCCAGACCGCCGCTATTTTAGCCTTTCAGATCCTAAGCGAGATGGAAATGCCGCTGCCGGATGTCTTGGACATCGTCGCCGCCATCGGCAACCACGACGAGAAAAATGGCTACCCGGTCTCGGATGTCTGCGCCGCCGTAGTTTTGGCGGACAAATCCGATGTTCACAGCTCCCGGGTGCGAAACTTAGACATGATCTCCCTCGACATTCACGATCGGGTCAACTACGCTGCCAAGAGCTCTTTTCTGAGAGTGGACCCGGACAAAAAGACCATCACCCTGGAGATCAAGATCGACACCGAGGTCTCCCAGGTGATGGAATATTTTGAGATCTTCCTGTCGCGGATGTTAGTTTGCAAGCGAGCCGCCGAATTTTTGGAAATGAAGTTCGAGCTGGTGATAAACAACCAGAAGCAGCTTTAGTCGACAGGGAACAGGAGACAGGAGACAGGGGACAGGAAACAGGAACTTCCTACTACTCGCCACTAACAACCAGCCAAGATGTCAAAGCGGTTGACTTATAAGAGTGCTGGAGTCAATATCGAGGCGGCGGAGGGAGCCTTAGCTGAAATCAAACGGCTCGCCAAATCGACTTACACCCCGCAGGTATTGAAGGGGATCGGTGCCTTCGGCTCCTTTTTCTCTTTAGACTTAGAGGGGATAGAAGAGCCGGTCTTGGTATCCAGCGTTGACGGGGTGGGGACGAAGCTGAAGCTGGCGTTTGCACTCGGCCGCCATGACACCGTCGGTGAAGATTTGGTCAACCACTGCGTCAACGACATCTTGGTTCACGGTGCCAGACCACTCTATTTTCTGGACTATTTTGCAACCGACAAGCTAGAGCCGACGGTTTTAAGGCAGGTTGTCTCCGGGCTGTCGCGAGGTCTCAAAGAAGTGGGCTGTGCCTTAGCGGGGGGAGAAACCGCGGAGATGCCGGGGTTCTATTCCCCCGGAGAGTATGATCTGGCCGGCTTCATCGTCGGGGTCGTCTCCAAGGAGAAAATCATTAACGGCCAAAGCATAAAGCCTGGCCACAAGATTCTGGGACTGGCCTCCTCGGGACTACACACCAATGGCTTCTCACTGGCAAGAAAGGCTCTCTTAGAGATTGGAGGTTTCAAGCTCCCCGATCAGATACCCATGTTAGATGGCACTCTGGGAGAAGAGCTGCTGAAGGTTCATCGCTGTCACTTCAGATCGATTTACCCCCTTTTAGATAAGGTGGAGATAAAAGGGATGGCTCACATCACCGGTGGAGGCATCGAGGGGAATCTGGTGCAGATCCTTCCGAAGGACTGCGTCGCTGAAATTGACACCTCTGCTTGGGAGGTGCATCCAATTTTCAATTTGATACAGAAAACTGGCAACATAGATACGGACGAAATGTTCAGGACCTTCAACATGGGGATCGGGATGATCCTGGTGGTCTCCAACACGAACGCCTCCAAACTCACGAAGGCCTTGACTGAAGCTGGCGAGAAGGTCTTTTCCATCGGGGAGATAGTTGCGGGGGAGAAAAAGGTCGAGTTGGAACTCTCCCAAAATAGTAGTTAGTAGACAGTAGTTAGTAGATAGGGAGCCCACCTATCACACCCTTGAATCTGACTTTGAAATATTCACCATTCACCATTAACCATTTACCATCTTGAGCCTTCAGGTGAGTTGATGTTGCCTCGTCCCGGTCTGTGGCGGAATTTTCTGACCTCCAAAGAGGGCATCTTAATCACCAGCTCCGCAACTCTACGTTTCCTCTCCTATCCACCCTTTCCCTTCGGCTTTCTGATCTTCCCCTCACTGGCGCTGCTTTTTTTCGCGATCGATCGCAAAACTCCGCTGCAGACACTGAAGCTCACCTACTTCTGGGGGCTTCTCTCGAATGCCTTGCTTTTGTACTGGATCTGCTGGGCTACCCTGCCGGGGGGGATTGCGGCGATATTGCCACTGGGAGTCTATCCGGCAATGGTCTTCGTTGTGTCCTCCTCGATTTCGAGAAGGTCGTATGTTCTCTCGTGGCTCTCTCTCCCCTGGCTCTGGGTGGGGATGGAGTATCTCCGCTCCATAGGGGAGTTAATTTTCCCCTGGACCAACCTCGGTTACAGTCAGAGCTTCTATCTCCCGATTATACAATTCATCACTTTCACCGGGATCTATGGTCTCTCCTTCTGGGTGATGGTTATTAGCCTTCTCCTCTTCGGAGCGATTCGAAGCTTGATGAGTTCAAAACTGAGGGAGAGTCTCTCTTACGTTTTGCCGATTCTGGTTCTGGTTTTGCTTCCCTATATCTATGGCCGGGTGGCGATGAAAGAAAGGGTGGAGCCCGGAGGAGTGAAGGTTGCTCTGCTTCAGGGGAATATCGGGCAGGGTGTGAAGTGGAATCCTAAATACGTGGATTTCAGCTTCGAGACCTTTTTCGATCTGGGCAGAGAGGCGGCAGAGAGAGGGGCGGAGCTCATCGTCTGGCCGGAGACGGCGGCACCATGTTATCTGGCTCACGACCAGGTGCGCCGGAGGTTGGTGCAAAACCTGGTCGACGAGCTCGGAGTCCCCTTTCTGGTAGGAGCTCCCGAGTATAAGAGGTTGGATTCGCGCAAGTTCGTTTACTACAATGCCGCCTTTTTCTTTGAACCCAACCGGAACAAGATCCGTTCATACTATAAAAACCGACTGGTCCCCTTCAGCGAGAGGATACCGTTTTCAGGCCAGGTTAAGATTCTCTCCGACATCCATCTGGGACAGGCCGATTTCTCTCCCGGGAGGGAGTTGACGATCTTCGATCACCCCGAAGGGGACTTCGGAGTGCTCATATGCTTCGAGTCTGCGTTTCCGAATCTGGTCAGAAGTTTCGTCAAGAAGGGAGCCGATTTTCTGGTGAACATCACCAACGACCAGTGGTTTGGAAAGACCTCGGGTCCCCATCAGCATGCCGCCATAGTAACCTTCAGGGCGGTGGAGAACCGCATCTTTATCGCCCGTTGCGCCAACACCGGAGTGTCGATGTTTGTGGATCGGTTCGGTCGCTCCTACCAGAGGACGGAACTTTTCACCAGGAGCTTGGTTGTGGGAGAGGTTCACCCGAAGGGCCCGGAGACCTTCTACACCAGACACGGGGACCTCTTCGTTTACGGTTGCATATCTCTGGCCCTACTTTTCTTCCTCGTCAGCTTCTGGCGAAAGGCTCGCAGAGCGGACTGATACGTTATAAGATGACGATAAGAGGTTGCTTTTGTAGCTCTGAATGTGTTATTCTCCGCTAAGCCTGGGAGGAGTTGCCTGCTCTGAGATTATAGGCCGCAACCGACGAGCTGACGATGAGAAGAATCGAAGTCTCCATAACGATCCTGGTTTTTTTCCTCTCTCTAGCTCTGACCGGGGCTGTTCGTGGGGGGGACTGGCAGACCTTCACGAATCAGAACGATATAAGTGAAATCGTATATACTGATGGGCGGATCTGGGGAGCAACCACCGGCGGCGCTTTTTCCTATAACGCCACCAGCGGGGTGATTTCAAGCCTCACCAACATCCAGGGGCTTCGGGGCTTGAATTTGAATGCCTTAGAGGTCGACCGCCTCGGAAACATCTGGTTTAGCTCCACCGACGGTTACCTGAACAAGTTCGACACCTCCGGAGTTTTCTTGGACTCTTACCTTTTCGAGGAGAGGCTCGGTCCCACTCGCAGGAGCTTGGTTCTTTACGACCTGAAATCAGACGGAGATCGTCTCTGGGTGGCACACGATTTAGGCTTGAGCCTCTTTTTGATCGAGCACAACGGTGGAGAGATAAAGGAGACGGCGCAGTTCCTGGGGAATTTGGAGGCCTCCGAGGATGTCCTCTGCCTGGAGGTCACAGACTCTGTGATCTGGGCCGGGACTGCCGTGGGAGTTGCCTTTGCGGACAAATATGGCCTCAATATTCAGAATCCCGGGAGCTGGCGCTCCTACCAGGAGAGTGACCCCGAGGGCCTCACCAACTTTCAGATAAATTCCATCTTGGAGTTTCAGCAGGATATTTATCTGGGGACCGCTGAGGGGGTTTTCAGATTCGGTATCAACGCACAAGATACCTCCTGGCAGGGTTTCGGGCTGGGGAGTAGGGAGGTAACGGACCTGAGCTCGGTGAACGGGGTTTTGACCGCGCTGACAGACCAGGGGATTTACGAATACGCCAGCGGTGCCTGGCAAGCCTTCTCGATGGGCAGCTTGCCCCGGCCGGACCTCTCCTCCATAGCCTTTGGAGCTGAGGGACGCAGGTGGGTCTCCATGGGGGGAGAGGGCCTAGCATATTACGATGCTTACTGGCATTTGATAACGCTTCCGGGTCCGCTGGACAACAACATCAAAGATGTGAAGATCGCTCCCGATGGAAAGGCCTGGTTTGTTTGCGGGGGTCGCGGTTTGAGTATTCTTTCCGATGAGGAGTGGGAAAGTTACACCGAGGACAACTCCCCGCTGGTGGGCACCGGGGCGCGTGACCTCGACTTTGACCTTCAGGACAACGCCTGGCTGGCCTCCTGGGGGAACGGTCTGTTCAAGATAACGCCCGACTGGGAGTGGAGCCATTTCAATTCCACGAACGCCCCCTTCGGGTGGACCAGCGCTCCCTCCTTTGTGGCCCTCTCGCAGGTGAAAGTTGATGAGGTCGGCAATGTCTGGAGTCTGAACTACAATCCGGACAACGGCAATTCGGTTCTGATCTTGACTCCAGATTCCACCTGGGTGGTCTATAACAAGTTTCAGGACCCGGTCTCCTCCAACTGGTTTCTGGATCTCTGCTTTGACGGCGATACCGTCTACTTCGGGGGGCTGGAGGGATTCGAGATTCTGGACTACAAGGGGACGCTGGAAGATAAATCCGACGATGACTGGACTCTTTACACCGAGAACGATGGGCTTTTGGCGGTGAGGGTGAACTGCATTGCAAAGGATCTGGACGGCATCATCTGGCTGGGCACCTCCGGGGGATTGAACTACTACGATCCCTTCTGGGAGTATATCGGCAGCGTGAGTCTGCCGGGGGAGTTGGGGCTCACCGTCAACGACATCCTTGTGGACGGCTTGAGCCAGAAGTGGATTGGCACCTCTTCAGGTCTGGGGAGACTTTCTCCCGACAACAGCACCTGGGAGGTTTACAGCAGTTCCAACAGCCATCTGGTACACGATGAGGTTCATAGCCTCGATTTGGAAGAGGTGACCGGGGTGCTGTGGATTGGAACTTCGGGGGGGATCTCCCGCTTTGACACCGGCCTTTTAGCCCCCTCGGAGGATTTGAGTGACATATCGGTCTATCCCAATCCGGTCAACAAAGAGAGTGGGCACAGAAAAGTCTACTTCAAGAGGGTTCCCCGGGGAGCCAGAGTTTCGATTTACACCGTCGCCGGAGGGAAGGTGAGGGAGTTTGTCTCCCCGAACGACGGTGGTTTCACCTCCTGGGATTTGACCAATGAGAGGGGGAAGGCCGTCGCCGGAGGAATCTACCTTTTCAATATCTCCAAAGAAGGCAACAACACCTTGGGGAAGATCGCAGTCATAAGGTAATGGCGGAAGACCTCAAGTATAAGAATTACCTCGAACATTACAGAATCGACGCTGAAGAGTTCGATTACTTCTCCTGTGATTATCCCTCCAGAGAGACGGTGGAGAGATATAAGGCGGAGTTGGTGGCCAGCTCGGTCGAACTTGGCAGTCACACTAGGGCGCTGGATGTGGGGTGCGGGGGGGGCACATTGACCGCTGAGATCGTCAAAGCCGGCGCCGTGGTCGTGGGAGTTGATCTCTCCCGTGAGAATCTCAGAAGAGTGAGAGAGGGAGTTGATTCCGAGAATTTCTGCCCGGTGGTGGCGGACATCTGCCGTCCGCCCTTCAGGGACGACTCCTTTGAGGTGATTTTTCTCTCCAGCCTTTTGGAACATCTGGAGCTGCCGGAGAAAGCCCTCAGAGAGTCGGCGACGCTCTTGAGGGAGAGAGGTTATGTGGTGATAATCGTTCCCTACAAGGAGAAAATCCGTTACCATCTGTGCATCCACTGCAATCGCCCCACTCCGGGTTTCGCCCACCTGCACTCGTTTGATGAGACCAAGCTCTTAACTCTCTTGGAGGCTTCGGGTCTGAAGGTGGTTCACCGGGAGAGGTTCGCCAATAAGCTCTTAGATTTTTTCACTGCCGGTAAGATGCTGCGCTCCTTTCCTTTCGGATTCTGGCGCACGCTGGATAAGTTGCTGAACCTGGTCTTACCCCGGATGGAGTTTCTCCTGGTGGTGGCGAAAGCTCACAAGCAGTCGGATTCAGTTTGAAGACAACCAGTAACCGCTACAACATCAGACCGTTGGACAGAGAGAAGTGCTCTCTCTGGGACAATTTGGTGCGGGAGACAAACCCCGGCCTGGTGTTCTTTCGCAGTTCGTGGTTGAGTTCGATGTCTAAGGCTTTCAATGCCGATTGGGGAGTGTTAGGCCTCTTCCACGGGGAGGATCTTGTGGGCGGGATGCCTCTCTATATGCTCACCCGCTGGGGATGCAAGGTTCTTGTACCTCCCCTCTATACCCCTTACTGCGGCTTTCTTTTCTCCCCGATCTCAGAGAGAGCCGAGAAGCTGGAGTTCCAGACGCAAGCACTGGCCGAGATTCTAACCAAAACTCTGAGCGAGAGATTTGACTTCGCTCTTCTGGCTTCACCTCCTCAGTTTGTGGATCTGCGGCCGTTTTACCGGGGTGGTTGGCAAGTCAAGGTTCTCTACACTCGTCTTCTGGAACTCACCTCCGAGGAGGAACTCTACTCGAAACTGGACTCTGCGGTCAAGAACAAACTGAACAAGGCCCGAAAGCTGTCTGTAACCGTGGAGGAGGAAGAAGCCCCCTCTTTGTTCTTCCCCCTCTGGGAGATGAGCTTGAGAAGGCAGGGCCAAAGGCCATTTATCATTGCCTCGAAGTTCCGGGAGCTTTTCGAAGATCTCAAAAGGGGAGGTTTGGTGCGCCTGTTTGTAGCGCGTTTGGGTGCAAATGTGGTCGCTTCGCGGGTGGCGGTAATCGATCCCCCTTCAGTTTACGACTGGTTGGCGGGCGCCGATTCCAACTATTTCAGGACCGGAGCAAATCAGCTTTTAGTGTGGGAGATGATCAGAGAGTTCAGACAGGAGGGTTTCTCCCACCTCGATTTCTGTGGTGCCAATCTCCCCGGAGTGGCGGACTTCAAAAGCTCCTTCGGTGGGGAGCTGCTGAGTTACTACTCCCTCTCCAAAAGCTTCAACTTGAAGGGAAACCTGTATCGGTGGCTTCAGAATCTCAGAAGACACCTCAGCACCCGGTGAAGGTTGGTCTGAGCTGTCCGGAAAGCTTTCGGAAAAGGGGAATCTATGTTGTAGATACCCTCTTTGACGTTTTGGGAATTCCGTATCGAGTTGTCGAGGAAGAGAAAGCAGAGCTTGATCTGTATTGGGGACCACCCGACTCGGAGGTTAAGTCCAAGATTGCGATACCGTTGGTCTCTCCGGAGAAGTGGGAAGGCGAGGATTGGGAAGTGGTCAGCATCGAGGGGGTTCCGGTCCTGCATATTGGGGAGAAGCCCGAAAGGCTTTACCATGAGAATGAGCAGATCGTTCTGGGTTTTGACATTCTCTCTCCCTTTTTCTTTCTGCTCTCGAGACACGAGGAATGTGCGAATCCCAAGAGGGACGAGTTCGGTCGTTTTCGAGCTCGTGATTCAGTCCTGTCGAGGTTGAATCTCCTGGAAACGCCGGTTCTGAATATCTACTCAAATCTTTTAAGGGAGGTTTTCGATAAGTGCGGTCTGCCTGCGGGCGAACCGCTCTGGCCGGAGGGGAAGAGGTTTGCGGTCGCTCTCTCCCACGATGTTGATATCCCCAGAAAGACGGTCCCGGGAAGTTTGAGGATTCTTTTCAACCAGCTTTTGGGCAATAGAGAACTCGAGGGGGTAGGTGCCTTCTCTCAATTAGGCTCTGTCGTCGATCTGTTGAGAGAGAAACTGACGGGCGGCGAAAATCCTTACTGGAATTTCTCAAAATGGATGCAGTTAGAGAACGGTTACGGCTTTGAGTCCTGTTTTTATCTATCCTGTCAGAAAAGGGGAGAGGCAAAAGATCCAAAATACGATTTGAGGACCGACCGATCACTACAAGAAACAGTGAAAAAGCTTCTCCTTTCCGGTTTCGAGGTCGGCTTGCATGGAAGCTTCAAAAGCGCGAGGGAGATCTCCGCTCTGAAGGGGGAGAAATCGCTCTTAGAAGGTCTCTTCGACGTTGACGAGGTGGGTATCCGTCTGCACTATCTCAAAATGGAGGTTCCCTCAACGTGGCGAATTCAAGAGGAGGCAGGCCTCGTCTACGATACGACTCTAGGCTATCCGGATGAGGTCGGCTTCCGCTGTGGATTGGCCTTTCCATTTCGGCCTTACGACCTCGAAACGGAGAGGAGGTTGAATATTCTGGAGCTGCCTCTTAGTATTATGGACGGCGCCGTTTTCGGGAAGGGTCACCCAGATAAAGACGAGGTGCTGTCGAGATGCCTGCAACTCCTCGAGAGGGTGGAAAAAGGGAGTGGCCTGGCGGTGATCTTGTGGCACCAGCGAAGCTGGTATGAAAGGGATTTCCCCGGCTGGAGGTGGGTGTATGAACAGGTTTTGTCCTATCTGTCCGAGAAAGAGGCCTGGGTGACCTCTCCGGGAGAGATCGCGAAGTGGTGGAAAAAAAGGAGCGGATCAGTTCCTACCGAATGAGGTCAGACAAGGGTAGAACGAAAACCTGCCTCCTGGCTCTGAACGATTTTGAGTATGACTCCCGCTTGAGGCGAGTCGCTGCCAGCTTAGCATCCTGGGGTTATCAGGTGGTGGTATTGGCTGAGAAGAGCGAGTCCACCTCCGACTCTGAGACCTGGCAAGGAGTTCAAATAAAAAGACTCAAGACTACTCAGAAGTTCTGGCGGAAGAGGAGGTTTTTAGGTTTCTGGCTCCGAGCATTCATCGGAGCTTACAAGGAGAAGGCCCAGGTTTACCACGCCTTCGACCTCGATACCCTTCTGCCGGCGGCACTTGCCGCCAAACTGCAAAGGGCGAAGCTGATCTACGAAACCCACGAGCTGTATTTGGAACTTGAGGCCCTACGCCATAGACCGGTGGTCAGAGCGGTGTGGTCAATCTTAGAGAGGTCTTTGATAGCTCGTGCCGACTCGATAATCACCGTCAACGAGTCTATCGCCGAGATTTACCGGCGCCGTTACAAAATAAGCAAACCGGAGGTGATTTTGAGCTGTCCTCCGCTAAAAGAGTATCCCAGAAGAGACCTTTTGAGGAAACAGTTGGAAATCCCCTCTGACAAGAAGATAATTCTGTATCAGGGAGTGCTGCGGTCGGGGCAGGGGCTTTTTCTGCTGTTAGAGCTGGTCGAACATCTGCCCGAAGCCTCTTTAGTTTTCATCGGCGATGGTCCTCTCAGAGAGGATCTGCGGGTCGAGGTCGAAAAAAGAGAACTCTGGGGGAGAGTCTTCTTCAAGAATCGCCTGCCTCCGAAGAACCTCTTATATTACACCGCCTCCGGCGATCTGGGAATGCTCCTTATGGAGAGTCGTGCTCCTAACAATTTCTACGCCCTCCCCAACAAAGTCTTCGAGTATATGATGGCGGGCGTTCCTCAGGTGGTCTCGAACTTCCCGGAGTTGAAGAATTTCGTGGAGGGCACCAAGATCGGGGTGACCGTCGATGTGAATAATCTGGAGGAGACTATTACCACCGTCCGGGAAATCCTTTTCGATGAGCGGGAATTGAATCAGTTTCGTGAGAACTGCAAGCGGATCGCGGGCGATTTCAACTGGGAGAACGAATCAGAGAAGCTGAAGAAGATATATGAGAATCTCCGATTGTAGAACTGTCCGGGTGCAAGAATGAAAGCCTCGATCGTTGTTCCAACATACAATCAGGTGAATCTGCTCAAGGGCTGTTTGAAAAGCTTCGAGAATCAATCTGTGGACAGAGGAGATTTCGAAGTCATAGTTGTCAACGACGGCAGTGAGGATGATACTGCTGTTTTTCTGGAAAGCTACCGAGCTCAGTTCAATTTGAGGGTCATCGACCACCCTCGAAACCTGGGACGGGCCCAAGCGAGAAACTCCGGGGCCAAACAGGCTGAAGGAGAGGTGCTGATCTTCCTGGACGGAGACTCGACCGTTGATTCCAACTTTGTCTGTGAACATGTCAAGGGGTGTGAGGGCGGGAAGGATTCTGTCTGCATCGGCAGTGTGAAGCTTCCCGCTGAATGTGACGTGCTTCCGTTCAAGTCTTACCTGACGACCAGAGGGGTGCAGAAACTCAAATCTGGCGAAGACGTTCCGTTCAGACATTTCGTCTCCGGAAATATCTCCCTTCCCAGAGAGCTTTTTGAGGCAGTTGGAGGTTTCGACCCAGGCTTCTCGTTTTACGGAGGGGAAGACTTGGACCTGGGCATCCGTCTGCATAAGTCAGGAGCCGAATTCAGATTCTTGCCGGGGGCGATCTCTTATCATCACCTCGAAGGTGATTTGAAAGGGGCAATCGATAAGAGGTATGTTTTCGGCAATCGAGCCTTGCCTCTGCTGATCGAAAAACACCCGGAGATGGTGAGGCAACTTCCGGTCGTGAGACTTTCCCGGAATCCGTTTTTTCGTTTGCTGGTCTTTGACATCATCTATCGCCCCCTTTTGGGAGTGGTGACGGCCCTGAAGAGAAAACGCTTTCCGAGTTTTCTATTCGACTATTTGTTTCACGGTGCCACCGTCAGGGGGCTCAGAGATTATGAAGAGGGGCAGAGAGAAACAGTATCGCCCGAGGTGAGAAGCTCAAAGGTTCTGCTCTGGTTTTTCATTCTCTGGGTTCTCTTTGTGAACATCTATTACTACCTCAACTTCGCGCTGACGCGATTTGAGAGGCTGGAGCTTCTGCCCAGACTTTTGTTGTCCATCTTCAAATGATTTCCTTTTCGCTGGTCATAGTCTGCGGAGCTGTTGCGGCACTCTTGGGGTTGCGGCTCCTCTCCCTCTTCAGGACTTCACCAGAAGGAGAGGGACGACTGTTCTATGCATACGCTCTCGGTTGGGGGGTTATTGCTTATCTAGTCTTGCTGTTAGGGCTTTTCGGAGGGTTATATCCAGTCGGGGTTATTCTGATTTTGGCGCTCTGCTTCCTCCTGGGGATAGGGAAACTCAAGACTCTGGGGAAGGATCTGAGGGCTTTTGTAGTCTCGCTCTGGGAGAGTGCCAGGGAGGTCCTTCCGGTGCCTCTCTTATTGGTGACGAAGATTCTGGTGGCTCTGATTCTCTTAGTGAGCTTTGTGGGAGCCTTCGCTCCGCCGACAAACATGGATGCCCTCAATTATCACCTTGCGGTGCCCAAGCTTTACCTCCAGACTCACACGATCGTCTTTCTGCCGACGATGTTATACTCCGCCACTCCCTTCGCCTCAGAGATGATAAACAGCCTGTTTATGCTCATTAAGGGAGAGGTCTCGGCGCAGTTGGCTCAGCATCTTTTCGGGTGGGCTTTGCTTTTTGCTCTTTTTTCCTTTGCCAAAAGCAGATACGGGAGCAAGGGTGGGCTTCTGGCGGTGGCCGGGTTCTTGTGTCTTTCGTCTTTTATCTCCGTATTCTCTGAACCGAAGAACGATATGCTGATCACGCTGTTCAGTCTCCTTGCGGTATGGTCACTGTTGTCGTGGAACGATTCCGAGAAGCGGTCGGACTTGGCTTTAGTGGGGGTCTTCGCGGGTTTGGCCTCGGGAACAAAGCTCTTCGGCCTGGGGGTGGCTTTCTCCCTCTTCGTGGTCTTACTTGTCCTGATGATCCTGAAAAGGTATCGCCTCTCGAAGATCTCGACCTCTCTTTTGACCACGCTGGCGTTCTTTTCTCTATTCGCCTTCCCCTGGTATCTGAAGAGTTACCTCTGGAGTGGCAATCCGGTCTATCCTTTCTTCTATGGTTTTTTCGGGGGGAACCACTGGAATGGGATATTAGACTATCGCGTTTTTCAATTGGGGCGGGAGGCTTACCTGCCGGTGAATTTCATTAACCTCGTAATCTCACCCTGGCTGATTGTCAATCGCGGAGAGATCTTTCTGGCGCGCACCGGTGTGGTCTTTCTGGCGATCTTGCCGGGGCTTTTCCTCTTCAGGAAACTGCCGCGAGAGATTAAGACTTTGGGCTGGTTCTCCCTCATCTACTATCTGCTCTGGTTTCTCTTCCTGCGGGATGCCCGCTATCTCTTGCCGATTATCCCGCCGATTGCGATGATCTGTGCTTTCATCATCTTGCGGCTAGAGGGGAGAAGCAAGCTCTTGAAATGGCTTCTGATGTTGACAATTATCTTAGGATCAGGAGCGAACCTTTTGACCAATCTGAAGGTGCAGGTACCGAAATTTCCGGGGGTTTTCGGGACCGGGTCCGAGCAGGAGTTCTACCAAGATTTCAGGGAGACTGAACGTCGTGACCATACTTCAGGAAAACTGGTCGAGGCATTCCCGGAATATGAGTTTTCGAGAAAAGCGAACGAGCTGTTATTTCCCGATTCCAAACTGGCGGTCTTTTCCCTTGACCAGGCTTTTTACTATTATTTCTTCGATTATCCGTATATTCTGGCGTTGCCGATGAGGCAGAGCTTGGTCGATTTCGCCTCGCTGAGAAATGAAGAGGATGTGTCGAAGCGGCTCCGGGAACTGGGGATCACTCACATCGCCACCGATGTCGTCCTTGGCGGCGGGATTCCGGATTCATCGCTCTTGGTCACTGATTCACATTTTGCGCCACTCTTACCGGGAGTGAACGCCTTTTTGAGTATGTTGAAGAGCCGTTCGATTCTGATCCACCAGGAGAATGGTTTCTATCTTTACGAGTTGGTGGGAAGGATGCAAATAGAGCTGCCTTTGGTGCGAACGCGGGATTGCTCATCAGTTTTGAGAAGGTAACTATATATGATCTCTTTTTTGAGGGAACACTGGCCGATTTTTGTGGTCACTGCGATCTCAGCCTTTGTGGTGATACTTTACGGGCACTTCTTCTTTCCCGGCTTCTATGGCCTTTCCGATGCCTGCGATTACTCCGATCTGGGGAGAAATATCGCCGAGGGAAGAGGTTTTGTGAATCACAACATCTATCCGCTTTCGCTTTGCTTTCCTTTCCTGAGAGAACTTCCCCAGCCGACTCCCCTGTGGCCGCCAGGTTATCCCCTGATTTTGGCAGGAGCGTTCAAACTGTTTGCCCCCTCGGATGCGACCGTGCTGTGGCTGAACACAATCCTTCTGCTTTTGACGGTTCCTTTAGTCTACGTTCTGGGACTGCATTTCTACAATCGCCGGGTAGCCTCTTTGGCAGCGCTCTTTTTCGGCGCCAGTCAATTCGTGCTCTATCTATTGATCATAGCCAACAGCGAAATCGTCGCCACCTTTCTTTTCACCGTTTTTCTGCTCTTACTATTAAAGGGAAGGAGAACCTTCTCCTATCTGATTGCGGGACTGCTTCTGGGGATACTCCTTTTGACCCGATACCCTTTGATTTTCATCATTCCGGCGATATTCATCTATCTGAAGAAGGAGGGTAGATTTGAATTCAAGAGATTCGTCTGGCTTCTGATACTCCCCTTCTTGATAGTTCTACCGTGGCTTGTCCGCAACTACCTCGCTTTTGGGAATCCATTTTTTTCACTTCAGAACTATGGGGAGGTGAGCAAGGCGACGACGGCCTTCTCGGATTACTACTATACCTACCGCTCCCTCGAGCCACAGCCGTTTTTCTCCTTGATATTCAGTTATCCGCTCTTTTTCTTGAGGAAAGTGGCTGCCGGTATCTTGATGTATATCAGGGAGGTTCCAGAGGTTCTGAACCTGTACCTTTTCTTCTTCTTTCTGCTGAGCTTTTTCAATTTGAAAAAGGGGGACGAGAAAGTGGTTCACTTCAGGATTCTGATAGTCTCTCTTTTCCTTTTCTACGTGCTTTTTCATTCGGTCTTTGGCCCTTACATCCGCCATCTGGCTTTTCTGCTGCCGGGGATGATGGTCATCGCCTCTGCGAATCTCCTCGATTTGTGGTCGAAGCTGAATCTGAAGGAGGGTTACAAGAGATTTCTCTTCCCGCTTCTGATTCTCTTTCTTCTGGTGCCGACTAAAACTCCGGAGAGGGAGAGATATTTTTTGGAGAGAAAGCTTGACCATCTCACGGTGGTGAAACACTGTGAGGAGATAAAGGATTTCTTAGACCAAGAATCTGTGGTGGCCTCCGATGTCAGCGACGCTTTGGGTTGGTATGCCCGCGCGCCGGCGATGTGGTTTCCGGTTGATTATAAGAACTTCCTCGCCGCCGATAGTATCATTCTGATTGGCGGCATCTACCTCCAGAAGGGTCTTGACTCGGAGTGGATTGGAGATCACAGGGATGACCCGGAAGAGATAACCATTCTCGATGGCACCTATTTCTTGGTCAAGGATTTTGAAAGTGGAGCAGTATTTTATAAGAAGGTTTCAAAACAGCAATCGGGGATAGAATGCACGGCCTCGGGTGTTTGTCCCCTCAGATGAGAGAGGAAAGAGGAGACAGGGAACAGGAGACCGGAGGCAGGACTCCCGTAGTGCGGGGAATTCATCCTCGCATCGGCCTGGGTCGGATAAATTCCGACCCCTACGGATTGTCTTTTGAAGGAATTAGGAAATAGTATATAGGGGATAGGAGACAGGGAACAGGAGATAGGGATTAGGGAACAGGCGTGGTTCCTCTGCTGGGCTTGTCAGCCAGACGCTGATCCGGTTGCCCGCCTCGGGCGGGCCTTTGGTGGAAAAACCCAGCCTATTCCGTATCGGAAAACGCAAGAGAATGGCCGGGGCATTCCTGCCCCGGAGCGGGTCTGGTCCGGAGAGAGCTTGCGTCAGATGTGGGCATCTGACGTCACTGGTGTCGTTAGGTGATTCCCTTATGGGTCCCATGATCACCTGACGGAATGGTGTCAGGAGGAAACTCCTGACACCACCCTGGAA
This sequence comes from Candidatus Zixiibacteriota bacterium, assembly GCA_046759085.1. Classification (GTDB taxonomy): domain Bacteria; phylum Zixibacteria; class MSB-5A5; order DG-27; family DG-27; genus DG-27. The sequence continues at coordinate 1,572 of JBHIBM010000004.1, read as the reverse complement.
CACTCCATATTGACTTGACCTTCAACTTCCGATATAAACAACGGGTGGCTCGGACGCCACCCGCGGTTTCCTTTACTACCTCTGTACAGCCTTCTTAGTGTTTTTTCCCCGCCTGAGGGGCTGATTTTTCGAAACTACCTTAACAACATCATCTTCCTGGTGTCGGAGAAGTCACCGGCTCTTAGAGTGTAGAAATAGATTCCCGAAGAGACCTCTCCGAGTTCTTCAGTTTCCAGGGTGAGGGAATGAACACCCGCCTTCTGTGCTCCCTCATTTATGGACTTGACCCTCTGCCCTACGAGATTAAAAATGTCCAGTTTGACTTCTGAGTCTTCAGGGAGGTGGTATACGATGTTCGTCGAGGGATTGAAAGGATTGGGATAGTTCTGGAAGAGAGCGAACTCCCGGGGCAGATTCTCTGGATCGGAGCCGTCGGCAACGGCGATGATCTCTACGTTCACCTCCTTCTGGCACGGTAGATACCCTTCCCTGGTGACAGTGGCATAAAGGATTCCCGCAGTGGTTGGGTAAACAACGCTGGCGAAGTACCCCTGGGAGTTGGTGAGGCCTCTCACATACACCTCCTCCCCCTTGTAAAGGCAGACCTCGGCGTTCTCCAATGGGGCGCCCTTGCTGGTGACATAGACCTCGAACATGTTGTCGGTGTTCTTTATGGAGGAATCACACTCGACCTGAAGGATACTCGGGGTGTCGATCCAGATCGGCATCTCGGGATCGCCGAGGAGGTTGTGACCGTAGTTTAAGTCTTCATATCCGGGATAAGAGTTCTTGGAGACGGCCTCGGCAACTCCGATGTGAATGAACTCTCCTCCCTGGAAGGCCAGCTCGAAGAACTTGGTCTGCAAAAGATAGGAGCAGTGCACCCAGCCAACCCGGCCGTTGCCGCAGAAGGCGACCCCGCCGCGGTTCGGTAAAAGGACGTAAACCTCGCCGAAGGAGTTAGGGGTAGGGCGACTCCAGATGGCCTCCATGTCGAAGGCCCCGGTGTAACAGCTTATGGAATAATGGATGCCGTAGTTTTGGGTGGAATCCAGATGGGTCAATGCCCCGGACTCGGGATTGAAGAGGGTGTCTCCCCAGACATAGTATTTGGTCGGCCCTCCATTATACCCGCTGGACATACATGAGTAGTTGTCCGGGTTTCCGTGGTTCAAGTTGTTGATGAGATGCCACCCCTGATCCATTACCTCGATTACCTGATTGCCGGTGGGCTGGGTGGGATTGGAGTCGTAACCGGACGGCTCCTCAATCAAGGAGGAGAGATCCTTGGTGAAATAGTCCGGAAACACGGCGGCGACATATCCGTGCTGGTCGTAATCCCGCATCTCGTCGGCGCAAATCCAGAGGGCTTTGGTCAGATAGGAGAAGTCGCCTCCGCCGGGATTTTTCTCGTAAGTGAGAAGTTTTTCAACCCAGTTGGAGACCTCCTGTGGGGTGTCGGCGGGAACACGCCCGATGTATACTTCGGGGTAGAGGTCGGGATTGTCGTGAGTCTTCTCGCCCCAGATGCCGTCGCCGTCCACCTCCCAGTCCCCGGTGAAATCGGCATAG
>JBHIBM010000003.1:0-21120 GCA_046759085.1 Candidatus Zixiibacteriota bacterium | reverse complement strand
CTTCACGGCTCGGTATGCCAGATTCTCCTCTCCGAGAGGGATGGCCTCTGAAGAGGATTTGACCGTAATCCCCTGCGGCCTTTTGGAGAGAGTCAGCTCGTCGTGCAGCTCGATGGCTTGCAGGAGGGTGCAGACTTCGTGGTAACCGTCGGGTCTTTCGCCCAGAACCTTCAGGAGGAGATTGATCTTGGCGAAGCATTTGACTGAGATATGGTCCAAATCTGGATGGCGGGATCTTAGAGTTTGATGATTCTGTTTCGCCCGATTTTCACGGCCTTGGTGGCGTTGCGGGTATCGACCACCAGATTGCTCTCCCGAACGATGAAATCGTAATCGTAACGGGAATGGTCGGCCACGATGACAGCGCAGTCGGAGCGGTTCAAGACCGTCTTGGTGAGCTTGACAGATTTGAGAACCCCGTGGTCCAACTTCAACTTTGGGACGTGGGGGTCGTTGTAAGTGATCTTCGCCCCCTGGTCATCCAAAAGTTTTATTATGTCGAGCGCCGGGGACTCGCGGACATCGGAGATATCTTTCTTGTAGCTGACGCCCAGGATCAGGATCTTTGCCCCCTTGTAGCTCTTCGTATGGCGGTTCAGTGCGGTTCCGATCTTCTCGACAACGTAAGCAGGCATGTGGGAGTTTATATCTCCGGCCAGTTCTATGAACCGAGCGTAATAATTGAGAGACCTCAGTTTCCACGACAGGTAGTGGGGATCGATGGGGATACAGTGTCCCCCCAGTCCGGGGCCGGGGTAGAATTTCAGAAAGCCGAATGGTTTGGTGGCGGCGGCATCGATCACCTCCCAGACGTCTATTCCCAGGCGGTCGCACATTAAGGCGACCTCGTTCACCAGGGCGATATTGACGGAGCGGAAGGTGTTCTCCAAGAGCTTGACCATCTCCGCCGACTGGGAGGAGGAGACCGTCACCACTCCGTTCACCACCTGACGATAGAAGAGGGTGACGAGCTTGGTCGAGACGGGATCAACCCCACCCACGATTTTGGGAGTGTTCTTGGTGGTGTACTGGTCATTTCCGGGGTCGATCCTCTCCGGCGAGAACGCCAGGTAGAAATCATCCCCGGCCTTCATGCCGGTCGATTCTAAGATCGGCCTAATCAACTCCTCGGTAGTCCCCGGATAGGTGGTCGACTCTAAAATCACCAGTTGACCTTTCTGGAGATTGTTCTTTATCTCCTCCGCCGCGGAGAGGATGAAGGAGACATCCGGATCTTTGGTCTTGTTGAGAGGGGTAGGAACACAGATGGCGATGCAGTCGGCTTCCTGCAATCTGGAGAAATCAGAGGTGGGGAGAATCTTGCCGCCGGCTATGAATTCTTTCACCTCCTCATCGGTGACATCGTCCACGTCCGATTTTCCAGCGGTCAGCGTGTCCATCTTCTTTTGGGAGGAGTCTATTCCCACCACCTTAAAGCCGGCCTGGGAGCAGACCATTGCCAGGGGGAGCCCGACATAACCAAGCCCCAGGATGGCCACAACCGCCTTTCTCTCTCTGATTTTCCTCTCTAAGGTCGACCTCAACTCCGCCTCTTGGAAACTCGAACAAGGATTGCAAGTCCTTGAATCAACCATCCTAGACTATTCTCGGCCAATACGACATCCGATTTAACGATCTGAATTTCGTCCAAACAGAATCGAATGTCAATAGTAAAGCGTAAACAGGGAACAGGAGATAGGAGATAGGACATAGGACATAGGAGATAGGGAAAAGCAGGTTGGGGGATAGCTGAGTGTTCGTTTACGCCGGCAGCGAAAACTACCACTCACCGTGCACCAAGTGAAAGACCGTTGCCACCGAGGGGAGAAGCTTTTATTATAGGTGAGGTCAAATCAATTCTCTGGAGGGAGAAGATATGGAAGCGAATATTATAACTTTGGCCAGGATAGTCCTGGTATTTGTCGGCATTGGACTGTTCAGTTTCGATTTCTACTTCGACCTGACGGGGGCGATCCTGGTGGTGATTATTATCTACATGGATGCCCTCGACGGGATTGTCGCTCGCAAGCTGAACATCGCCTCGAAATTAGGAGCGCTCCTAGACATCACCGGCGACAGAATAGTCGAGAATGCATATTGGATCTATTTTGCCGCCATCGGCTTGGTGTCATACTGGGTGCCACTGGTAGTCATAACCAGAAGTTTCGTCATCGACTCCCTGAGAAGTCTGGCCTTCTCCAAGGGGAAGACCGCCTTCGGCAAGGACACCATGATGAGAACCCCGATTATGAAGTTTTTGACTGCCGGCCGTCTCTCCCGAGCGGTTTATGGCGCTTCAAAAGCGGTCATATTTGCTTACCTGGCTGGGATTATTGTTTTGAGAAGCGCTCAGGCGCAATTCGGGATAAATCTTCCCGAGGCTGTGATTACGGGTATCTATGCAGTAAAGGATGTGCTTGTTTATGTCGTGGTGATAATGTGTGTGGTGCGGGGAATTCCGGTCATCTTTGACGGCTGGCCGATGCTGGTGGAAAAGCAGTTCGAGAAAATCGCGGAGATAAATTGAGGGGCAAAGTTGCGGCCATATTCGATGTCGATGGCACTCTCTTCAATAATCCCTCCACGGAGAGGCGCTTCATAAGATATCTCCTTCAGAGAGACAAGTTCCCACCGAAAGCTTACCTGAATTTCCTCCGAGGGGCGATTATTCTTCTCCCCAAGGGAATCTCGACGGTCTTGAAGGGGAACAAGTACTACCTCCGGGGCTGGTCGGTCGAAGAGACCGAGGAAATCCTGAAGGAGTTCTTCGAGACTCTGATGGTTCCCGTCCTTCAAAATGAGGTCGCAGAGAGACTGCGATGGCATCAGAAGGAGGGACATCTCATCTTTCTCCTCTCGGGGATGCCCTCATTTGTGTTGGAGAAGTTCGGTGAATATTTCGGTGTTGAGCATCTGTGCGGGAGCCAGGTCGAAGAAAGGGGAGGCAAATTCCTGGGACCGTTGGAAAACGAACATCCATACGGCGGCAAGAAGGGAGAAGCTGTCATCAGGTTTGCAGAGGAGAACGGGGTTGACCTGAAGGCTTCCTATGGATACGGAGATCATTACACCGACCGCCATTTCTTGAAGTTGGTGGGACATCCGGTGGCGGTCAACCCCTCTAAAGAGCTGAAGCGGCTGGCCGAGAGAGAGGGTTGGGAGGTGGTCTGGTATTGAGCAAAGTGACGGAGACCTCAAAGATGGCGGGGCTCTGCCGACCGCCTCCTTCATGGTTCGCAGAGAGTCGTGCTCTGGTTTTTCCTTGACAGCTTGGGCGTCAATGCTTATAAGAGTCGGAACTACTGTCGGTGGCAGGACTGTAAGGTGAAAAGAACGGAAAAATGACATTTAGCAGAAGTCTGCTCTATGGGCTTGTTTTCGGGATTCTTTCGGGTCTGCTCTTCGGATATTTTTTTGCCATCTGGCTTGTTAACATCATCGGCTACAACCGTTACACCGCGGACGCACTTCTTTTATCCCTTTACATAGTGATACTCACTGGCCTGGTCGGTCTCTTCGCTGGTGTCATTTTAGGATTCTTGAACTACTTTGTGACGCTCCTCTTCGGGCTCAGTGCAGACAGGCAAAAAGTGAGAAGGCGACTGGCGATCATCTGTCTCGGATTTGGGATATTTGCGATCTTCGATTTTCTGTGGTTGATCTCCCAACGGCCGGTTTTCATCTACAGCCTTTCGTTTCTCTTGGGCAGTCTGGTGCTCTTTGTTGTCAGCTTCGTCGCCGTGATCATTCTATCCTCCGGTGCTGGAATGTTGTTTGGCAGCGTCAGAAGTAAGAAGTTCCTCTGGATAGGAACTCCCCTTCTGGCGATAATCATATTCCTCCTGGCAATTCACAATTATGGAGGGGAGAAGTTGAAATCCCTGCAGGAGGTAGTGCTCACCGAAAACCGTCCAGACACTAAATTGATCATACTCGGATTCGACAGCGCCACTTTGAAGACAATCGATCCTTTAGTCGAGCAGGGGAGACTTCCCAACTTCGAATGGATGATGAAGGAGGGATCATACGGAGTTTTGGAATCCGAGGTCTCCAAGGTGATGCCCTTCGCTAACTCCGCCAGTCGGGGGATGAGATCGCCCTCCCTGTGGGAATCGATTGCCACCGGGAAGTGCGAGAAGAAGCACGGCATCTTCGACTTCCAGATAACGATGGTTCCCACGTTAAATCATCACGTCCCGCTGCGGATTCCTTTCTTCGGAAGATTCTTCACGACGATGCCTACCATCAGCACCGTCCACTACATAAAGAGGGTGTGGGAAATCCTCGACGAATACGGCATAAGTTCTGGAGTGATCAGGTGGTTCACCTGCTGGCCCGCGGATGAGCTTGAATATGGCTTCATGGTCAGCGACCGCCTGAAGCTGGCGGGAAGAACTCTGGAGAGGATCGCCACCCCCCCGGAGCTACAGGAAGCTCTCCCCGACTACAGCGGGTTCACCATGGATGAATTGAGGCAGAGATTTCCCACTCTGCCGGAGGTCCCTTTCGTAAATGCCTCCGCAGCGCAACTGATGAAGCGAGTTTCTGAGGACGCAACACCGGAGGAGATCGACGCCTGCTTCACCAACCTCTTCAGGCAGTACTATTCGATGGACATCTATTTCGGAAATCTGAGTTTGGATTTATACCGAGAGCATCATCCCACCTTTTATGCGGTCTATTTTTACGCTCCCGATGTGTACATACATCCCTTCTGGAAATTCTACGAGCCCCAGCATTTCGACGATGTCACCCCGGAGCAGGCCGAGAAATTCGGGGATTTGATAAATCAGAGCTACATCATGCTGGACGAATATCTCGGAAGACTTTTAGAGATGATCGACGCTAACACCACCGTAATGATTATCTCCGACCATGGCGCCGGTCCCTGGATTGAGGAGGGGGTCTCCTTTCTGCCGGGTTTCAAGGGGAAGAAATATCATCCGGCTTACACTGGAAGCCATCGTCAGGATGGAATCGTGATTATGTGGGGGAAAAACGTGAAAGACGGAGTTAGAATGGAGGGGGCGGAGGTTCACGATATCACTCCCACAATGCTCACCCTCTTGGGTTTCCCGGTGGCGGAAGATATGGACGGACGGGTGCTAAGGGAAGCAATTGACGATGAGTTCTTGAGGCAGCATCCGATTCGGACTATCACCTCTTACGAGACTGAGCCCCACCGTTACGAGCGTCCCAAATTGCTTAGCAGAGAGGCCACCGCAGATCTCGAAGATAGACTGCGGGCTTTAGGGTATCTCCGTTAGAAATCCGTTGACGTCATGCTTGTAGCGGAAGGCTTCAGCCTTCCATCCTAACACGTCGTGGAAACCTGAAGGTTTCCGCTACTTCTTTTGCGGATGCTTAAGCGTCCGCACCATTTGTGATTCAAACCAATTGACCCAGGGGCCAACGGCCTGCCCAATTTCATCCAGGAGAACTTTGGCATGTTGCCTTATCTGCTCTAAAGTCTCTGAATATTCCTTAGCTGCCCCTTGTAACCTCATAGTATCAGCAGTTGACACCCAAATAGTCGCCGCCGCATCAGCGAAATCTTCTAAGTGTTTCGAAAACTGCTTGGGTAGATAGGGCCTTTGTGCATGCCTTGCCCAGTCAAGATTTATCAAACTATTTTGATATTTCAATCTGTTTTCAGGGTTCCCACCGCCGCCGACAACGGCTCCCGCTAACGCTCGCATAGTTAATATTGGTCGGACAGTGGTGCCGTAAGCGGTGAGTCGCTTTTCGTATAGACGAGCACCCCATTGCAGTTTCCTTTCCTTGTCACGTTCACGCGATTGAAACCAACTTGTGACTAGCACTGACAATATTACAAGTATGCCGCCGGCCATGGCGCTGACGACAGGACTATTTAGCACATTAGTCCAATCCATAACGTTTTTCTCCTTGATGGGTCAACAAGGCGTTGTATTGTCTTTCGTATCATTTCTGCCACAAATTCAAATAGCAGCCAACTACTATTCTTCAGCTAGACGTTGAACCTGAACATCACCACATCGCCATCCTTGATGAGGTAGTCTTTTCCGTGCAGCTCTAACGCTCCCTTTTCCTTAGCCTTCTGGATTGAGCCGAGCTCCTTCAATTTCTCGAAGGGAATCACCTCGGCCTTTATGAATCCCCGCTCCATATCAGAGTGAATCTGCCCCGCGGCTTTGACCGCGCTTGTTCCCTCTTTGACAGTCCAGGCGCGCACCTCCGGACCGGCATAGGTGAAAAATGAAATCAATCCCAAAAGCGAATACGATTCCTGAATTATCTCCTCCGTCGCCGATTTCTCCAGGCCGTAGTCCTCCATGAAGAGCGGACGATCCGGCTCCTCCAGCTGAGAGATCTCCATTTCCAGCTCACCGCAAATCGGGACGAGGGAACTACGAGAGGGTTTCAAAAGAGCTGCGAAGTCCTCTTTTTTATACTTGCGCTTTTTTATCTTCTCCTCTCCCATGTTGAGGAGATAAAGCATCGGTTTTTGAGTCAAAAGACCAAACCCGGCGAGGAATTTCAGTTCCTCCTCGGAGAAATCCAAATCCGCAATGAAGGTTTCCTCCTCCAGGGCCTCTTTACATTTCTTCAGAACTTCGAAGTGCCTGACGGTCTCATCAGTTTTGGCGACTTTTGCCTGGTGCTCTAATTTGCCGGCGGACTTATCGGCGACGACGAGGTCGGCTAAGATGAGCTCGGTGTTGACAGTTTGAATGTCCCTCTTGGGGTCAACCGAGCCGTCGGGGTGAAAGACAGTCTCGCTCTCGAAGGAGCGGACCACCTGCAGAAGCTCATCCACCTGCCGGATGGCGGCGATGTATGCGGCTTCGCTTTTCTTGTCCTCTGAAGCTCCCTTGGTCAAACCGGCGACATCGATATACTCCACCTCCGCGGGGACGAGTTTCTCCGGATTGAACATCTCCGCCAGAACATCGAGCCTCTGGTCGGGAACTTTAACGACGGCACGGTTGGGATCTTTTATTCCCGAGTAATCGCCGGTTTTGGCCTGCGATTCGGTGAGGGCGTTAAAGATCGTTGTCTTGCCCGATTGCGGTAGTCCGATTATGCCTATCTTCATGGAAGTACCCGAAGATGCTCGCAATCATTCCCAAGAACTCTCAAGTTGAGCAGAGCAGGACTATAGTCCATCTACACCAATATAGCCGTCGCCCATTTTAAGTCAAGAACTTGAGCGCGTCTAAATCCCGGGGAGGACGTTTCGGTCGGCAAACCAGCATGTTTTGAAAATCTCGTTCTCATAGTTGACAAGTTGACTATCAAAACGTATCTTTTCTGCGGATATTGACAGAACTCGTTAGGGGTGGCTCAAGCCAAAGGCTTGAGCCTGAGAAGATACCCTCTGAACCTGATCTGGGTAATGCCAGCGTAGGAAAACTGGTAGAAGAAATCTTTCCCTCCTCAGATTCTAAAGAGGAGGGTTTTTTATCGAGGTGATTGCCGTGAAGACTGAAGCCTTGAAAGTGGAAACTGAACTGCAGGAGACGATTCATAAAACTGCCCTCAAAGAGAAAACCGACCCCAACGAGTTGCGGGACAAGGTTGCCTCCGGCAGGGTCGTCATCGTCAAAAACAGAAAGCGCCAGGTGGAACCTCTGGCGATCGGGGAGGGCCTGAGAACCAAAGTCAACGCCAACATCGGCACCTCCCCGGAGAGGGTTGACTTAGACCTGGAGCTGAAGAAAGCCGAGACCTCAATCAAATACGGCGCCCACACCATCATGGACCTATCCACTGGCGGGGATCTGAAGAACATCCGCCAGGAGATCATCAAAAACTCCAACGTTCCCATCGGAACGGTGCCAATCTATGAAGTCATCTGTCAGCTTGCCAAAGAGAGGAAGACCATTGCGGACATGAAGCCGGATCATCTCTTCGAGGTCATAGAGGACCACCTAGAAGATGGAGTCGACTTCCTGACGGTACACTGCGGGGTGACCAGAAAAGCGCTGCCGATTCTTGAGAAGCATCCGAGGGTGACCGGCGTGGTCAGTCGAGGCGGCTCTTTTTTAGTCAGGTGGATGAGACACACCGGTGAGGAGAATCCTCTGTATGAGCAATACGATCGGCTGCTGGAGTTAGCCAAGAGACACGATGCAGTGCTGAGTCTCGGCGACGGTTTGAGGCCCGGCTCCTTAGCCGATGCCACTGACAACGCTCAGGTGCAAGAATTGACCGTTCTGGGTGAGCTGGTCAAAAGGGCTAGAGAGGATGGGGTTCAGGTGATGGTGGAAGGACCGGGGCATATTCCTTTGCAGGAAGTGGAAGCCAACGTTCTTTTGGAGAAGAAACTGTGCGACGGTGCTCCCTTTTACGTTTTGGGTCCTCTGGTCACAGATTGTGCCGCTGGCTACGACCATATCTCGGGAGCGATCGGCGGTGCCATTGCCGCCGCCGCCGGAGCCGATTTCCTCTGCTACGTTACCCCCGCTGAACATCTTTCCCTGCCCGACGTTGAGGACGTTAAGCAGGGCGTCATCGCCTCCGTAATTGCCGCCCATGCCGGAGACATCGCCAAAGGAATCCCCGGTGCCGCCGATAGAGATGAACTCATGAGCAGAGCGAGGAAAACATTCGACTGGGAGACGGTCTTCAAATTCACCTTCGATGCGGAGTATGCCCGTCGGCGACGCGGTGAACTCCACGATCAAGAGAACAAGTGTTCGATGTGCGGCGAGTTCTGCGCCATGCGGGAGGGAATTGAGCTGGCGACCACCGCCGAGTAGTCACAGACCAATCACCACTAACCAACTGTCACTCACAGGAGAAGGGAGATGGCAAACGAACTTCCAGAGATGGGAAAGATCTCGCCGGAGATCTTCGACGAGCTAATCTATCTGAGACTGGGTAAAAAGTCGGACAAGATTCTGGTGGGGCCGCGACACGGCGTCGATATAGGCGTCGCCGACCTGGGTAACGGACAGGTGCTGGTCACTACCACTGATCCGGTCTTCATCGTTCCGGAATACGGCTTCGAGAGGGCGGCCTGGTTTGCCACCCACATTCTGGTCTCCGACGCCGTCACCAGCGGACTGCCCCCGACCTATCTATCGATAGATCTGAATCTCCCGCTCTCCATGACCAAGGAGGAGCTGGCAACGATGTGGTCGGTGATCCATCGGGAGAGCGAGAAGATGGGGATGGCGGTGCTCTCAGGACACACCGCTCGCTACGAGGGCTGCAGCTACCCGATGGTGGGCGGCGCCACCGTGATTTGCATCGGCGACGCTGACCACTACGTGACTCCGGAGATGGCTCAGGTCGGGAATGCCGTGATCATCACCAAGGGAGCTGCCATCGAGGCCACGGGTCTGTTCGCGGTCACCTTCACCAAGCAGATTGCAGAGGAATTCGGGGAGGAGTTCCAGAAACGTTCGGAGGGGATTTTCTGGGAGATGTCGGTGGTGGAGGATGCTCTGACGGCGGCCTCGGTCGGCACTCGGGGAGGGGGAGTCACCGCTATGCACGACGCCACCGAGTGCGGCGTCTGGGGAGGTCTGTATGAATTAGCAAAAGCCTCCGGAGTCGGCATGCGCATCCGCAAGGAGGATATTATCATCAAGGAGGAGGTGGAGAAGATCTGTAGCTTTTACGGGATGGAGCCATACAGCTCCATAAGCGAAGGCACTCTGATTTTGACCTGTGTGGAGAACAAAGCCGTGGATATTTTGAAGGCCCTCGAGAAGAAAGGGATCCGGGCAACGCTGGTTGGTGAGGTCATCGAGGAGAAATTCGGCATCCTGCTGAAAGAGGGGAAGGAGGAGAGACCTTTAGACCATCCCCGTATAGACCCCTTCTGGCCGGCCTTCGGGAGAGCGCTGGAGGGGCTGAAATAACCCTCTCCGTTTCCGTACTGCACATATCCTCTGGCCCGTCCTGCGCCACCAAACTGCCGTTCCCAGGGGGCGGGACACAGAAATCGTGAACTGCTGATGGGGGCGCGTTCCGAGCTGGTGCGCTGTCGCTTGCTCCCCGCCCGCAAGAAGACCAAAGAGGTTCAGTCGGAGGCCACTTCGTTGCTGATCTCACCCGGTGTAGATGCGGCTTTCGAGGAGAGTCACAAGACAAGCCAACCCGGTGGCGGGAGGCCACCGGGCTACCGAGTGAGAATGCAAAGTCGGAACCGGTAGGAGCAAGTCAGGAGCTAACCAGCTTTCTCAGACGATTGACCCACTCCGGACGGCCTCTCACCCTCAGAAGCAAACCCCCGTTGTTGGAAACGGTATCCAGAATCTTCGTGTGGCGATTTATCATGGGATAAAACCGCTGCTGCTCCGGTCCCAAAAAGATGGCAGCCTCCTGCTCCTGGTTTTGGGCGATTTCCCGCAGAGTCTGAAGCAACGACTTGATGCCGATCTCCTCCGTGCAGGAGATAAAAAGAGAGCCCGGATGTTGGTGGCGAAGCCTTGTTATATGAGTCGCATCCGGGAGAAGGTCGACCTTGTTGAAAACCAGGATTTGCGGCCTATTTTCGGCGTCCAGGGAGAGGAGCGTCTCATCTGCAACCCGGAGGTGGTTTTCCACCTCGCGGTGAGAACTGTCCACCAAATGCAGAAGCAGATCCGCCTCCAGCACTTCTCTCAAAGTGGAGCGGAAGGAGGCCACCAGATGCAGCGGCAATTTCTTGATGAACCCCACGGTGTCGGTCAGCAAAACCTCGGTCCTCTTGTCCAGCACGATCTTTCTGGTGGTGGCATCCAGGGTGGCAAACAGTCGGTCCTCGCAGAGAACCTCGCTTTTCGAGAGGAGGTTAAGCAGGGTTGATTTTCCGGCGTTAGTGTAACCGATCAGAGCCACGGTGAAGACTTTTCTTCTCCTTTTTCTCTGTTCCTCCCTCTCCCGGTCGATCCTCTCCAGAGCTTTTTCGAGATCGCTTATTCTCTTCTGCACCTGGCGGCGGTCGGTTTCCAGCTGGGTCTCCCCGGGTCCCCTGGTGCCGATCGCCCCCTCCTGTCTTTCTAAGTGAGTCCATCGTCCGGCGAGGCGGGGCAGAAGGTATCTCATCTGTGCCAGGCTGACCTGAGCCTTGGCCTCCTTGGTTCTGGCCCTCAGGGCGAAGATGTCCAGAATCAAGGCGCTGCGGTCGATCACCGGCAGCTTCAGTTTCGATTCTAAGTTTCTGACCTGTGCCGGGGAGAGATCGTCATCAAAGATCACCAGGTTGGCCTTCTTCTCGCTTGCCAGACTTAGAAGCTGCTCCACCTTCCCGGAGCCGATGTAGCTGGCAGCTTCGATTCTCCCCCTTGCCTGGATTAGTTTACCCAACACCTCCGCACCGGCGGTGGTGGCCAGGGCCTCCAGCTCCGCAACTGAATCCTCCACCTGCCAGCTGCTGGCCCCCGGCAACTTCAGCCCCACTAGAATGGCTTTCTGCTTGATTCTTCTTCTTTGTGGTTCGTAGAATCTCTTCGGCAAGTTGTTACCTTTGACGGAAGCTTAGCTTGAAATCTCCAACAAAAAAAAGCGCTCCCCACGACTTCATCGTGGAGGAGTTTGCTGTTGATATGCTGTAGCTCGATTTGGGTAGTCTAAAAGGATTGGCACAAGGACAATTTCGATATTGAGCTTTAGTTAGGTCTGAAAGGATCTTCAGCTCACCTCCAGATTCTTTTCGGCCTTCCCCGTATTCAATTTAACTGAAATCGGCTTTTTGTCAACCGCTTATTCTCAGAGATGGCGGCAATCGGTTGCAGCCGCTGAAGGCTGAGACGGATACCACTAGATGACGAACAGCAACATTTCCAAGGCGGGGCGGTTGCAGGCAGCTGTTCTCGCTTAACGATGACAAGGCATGGAAACTAAGATGTCGGATCTTTCTCTTCCTTTTCCTCTCCCTCTGGTCTCTCAGTGGATTCGGGAGCCCCCTTCTGGGTCTCTTCCTGCTCTTTTGATTTGACCTCGGCTTCAGGAGCTTCTTTTGCCTTCTTTTGCTCCTCTAAGAAGTTCATCCTCAGCTCGTAGAGGATGTTATCGATCATCTTTTGTTCGCTTTCGCTCAGGCTCCCCTTGGTCTTCTCTTGTATCATCCCCAGGATATCGATACTATTTTGAGCCTGCTCTAAGTTTCTCTCCACCTTCCCGGTCAGGGGGCTTGCGATCTTGCCCATCTGATGATAGGCGGCGGTCTGGAAGGTTAACAACAGCTGCACAAAGAGGGCTTCGTTTCTGTCAATGAATTGCTCCTGGACCATGTGGTCTCACCTCCAACTCGGAGTTTGCTTGATTTCGGCTTTAGCTGCCCTTGGCAGACTCCATCAGTTTCCGGGCCATTGAGAGCTTATGCTGGACGTCCATCATGTCGGCATCGACCTTCTTCAGCAGCCTCTCCAGCTCGTAATCTCTGGTGCGCTTGATTATGGCTTTCACGGTCTGGTCCAGTTTCTCCGCAGACCTCTGGGCCGTCTTGATTTGTCTTAAGATCTCCTTTAGGATTATTCCGCTCTTTTGAGCTGGCATGACCGCCTCTCTCCCTATTCTACAGACCTGGTCGTCGACAGTTTCTGATCTATTCTAAAGACCTCCAAGCGATATTGATCCATTATCACCTCTCCCAGCTCTTTGGGATTGAGGTCGTAATCTCTAAGCCCCTTAGGTTCGCTGGCCTCAACGTTTATCCCCAGATGGATTTTTCCGGAGAGGGCGTTCACGGTTGCGGAGGAGGTAGTGACTCTCTTGTTGCCGTCGCAGATGTCCTCCCCCCAGATCTGGAGAATATCTCCACCCAAGCGATGGTTCAGTTTGTCTTTGGCGATTCCCAAAAGAAGGCGCTCATAGAGCAAGGTCTTCAGAAGGTCACAACCGAAGTGCTCCACCACCAGATGCAACATTCTACTGCTTTTGAACTCCTTCGTCTTTTTGGATCGTCGAAGGTCGGGAATTGACTCCGGCGAAACCTGGTAGGGACCGATGAAAGCAACGATGCTGTCTCCGGCCAAATCGTAATTCAGGAAAGCCCAGTGAGGTTTCAACTCTTCTCCGGTGAAGGGGAGCTCCTCTTCTACGAAGAGCGGTTTTATGGTGGCTTTGCGGTTGCTCACAATCTGCCCGGCGCTTAAGCTCCTCTGGCCAATTTATGTAAAGGACGAAAGCAAAGCGAGGAAAAACTATCCCGCCCGGAGGAGACGAAGTCTGTCCTTGTACTTACTCTCGAAGATCTCCTTCACAGCTCTGTTATCCTTCCCTGTGAATTTGGGGTCCTCCTCCACCAGTTTGAAAGCCCTCTCCCGAGCCTTCCGGACGAGACCATAATCCTTGGCCAGATCGGCATATTTTAACTCCGGGAGGCCGTGTTGCCTGGTGCCGAAGAATTCCCCGGGCCCGCGCATCTGCATGTCGTATTCGGAAATTTTGAAACCGTCGGTAGTGGAGGAGATCAGTTTGATTCTCTCCCGGGCCTCCGGGGTCTTTTTCTCGGAACTCACCAGAAGGCAGAAGGAATCGTGACCGCCCCGTCCGATTCTGCCCCGCAGTTGATGAAGTTGTGAGAGCCCGAACCTCTCGGAATGTTCTATCAGCATGACGGTGGCGTTGGGGACGTCCAGTCCCACCTCCACCACCGGAGTTGCGATCAGAGTCTGAGTTTCTCCCTCCCGAAACCGCCTCATGATCTCTTCTTTTTCACTCCCCTTCATGCGGCCGTGCAGAAGGTCCAGACGGTAAGTGCTCAGCTTACCCTCTTTCAACTTCTCATAATAGCTGACTGCGGCCTTAAGCTCCAGTTTTTCGCTTTCCTCTATGATGGGGAAAACAACGTAGGCCTGCCTTCCCTTGTCCAGCTCTGATTTCAAGAAATCGTAGGCCTGTACCCGGTTCCCCTCCCCGAACTCTCTGGTGAAGATCATCCCCCGCCCCGGCGGCATCTGGTCGATGACGGATATGTCCAGATCCCCGTAGAGAGTGAGCGCCAGGGAGCGCGGAATCGGGGTGGCGGTCATGACCAGAACGTCGGGGAAGTGTCCCTTCTGTTTCAACCTCGCCCGCTGTCTCACCCCGAAGCGGTGCTGTTCGTCAATGGTAACGAATCCCAATTCGGCGAACTCCACTCCCTCTTGAATCAGGGTGTGAGTGCCGACTACAATCTGGATTTCCCCCTCCTCCACCTCCTTTAGCAGACTCTTTCTTGCTCTGCCTGTCAGAGAGCCGGTGAAGAGGGTCACTTTCACTCCCAACTCCTCCAAGAGCTCGTAACAGGAGAGATAGTGCTGTTCCGCCAAAATCTCCGTGGGAGCCATCAGGGCGGCCTGATAGCCGTTTTCGACCGCTATGAGCATCACGATCATCGCCACCACGGTTTTGCCGGAGCCGACATCCCCCTGCAGCAGCCGATGCATCGGACGGGGCGAGGACATATCGTGGAAGGTCTCTCTCAAGACCTTTTTTTGAGAATCTGTGAGGACGAAGTCCAACCGATCGAGGAAGGATCTCACCAGATTGCCGGGCTTGGAGAAGGAGATGCCGACTGATACCTCCTGCCGAGCTTTCTTGCTCTTGGCTAACATCAACTCCAAATAGAAAAGCTCTTCAAATGCCAGCCTCTCCCTGGCCCTTTGAGCCAACCTCAAGTCGTCCGGGAAATGTATTTGGGATATGGCTTCGGCGAGAGGCATAAGTCTGCAACTCCGCAATACTTTTTCAGGCAGACTTTCAATCAAGGACCGAGCATATATCTCCACCGCCGACTTGATGATCCGCCGCAAGCTGCGGCTGTCTATGCGCGCTTGTTTCAGGTCCAAAGTCGATGGATAGAGAGGGACCAATCGGCCGGTGTGGATTAAATCCAACTCCTCTTCGTCGGTCAAAATCTCGTACTCAGGGTGGACAATCTGCAGGGTGTCATAGAGGTTGACCGTCCCGGAGGCGGAGATAAGAAGGCCTCGCCGAAAGATCTTCTGGAAGTATCTTATCCCGGAAAACCAGACTAAGTCGAGGAAACCGCTCTTATCTTTGATAACGACGCTGAGACGCTCCCTTCGCCCCCTTCTGATCTCTGTCGAAACCACCTTCCCTAAGACGGTCACCACTCTGCCAGGCTCTAAGTCTGCAATCGGCTTGATCTCGCTTCGATCCAGATACCTCCTGGGGACATAGTAGAGCAAATCCGAAACCGTCTTGACTCCGACGGCCTTCAAAGCCTCGGCTCTGGCGGGGCCGACGCCCTTTAAGTACTGAACTGACTGGTTCAGAGGATTTTCACCTTCCCGGGCCATTAGTATTGTCAAACCCTGATATCAATTCAAGGGGGCAGAATCATAGCCTCAATAAGGAAATCTGGACTTCTCTCCCTCCTAGTCAATTCCGTTCGTGGAATCCGTCTACTTCAGCAAAATCATCTTTCCGCTGCTTTGGTGGACACCGGCATTCAGTTTGTAGAAATAAACACCCGAGGGCATCCCTCCGGCCTCCCAGGTCACTTGCTGGTATCCTGCTTCCTGCCTCTCATTAACCAGAGTGGCGACTCTCTGGCCGGAGAGATTATAGACCTCCAGCCTCACTGCCGTTTTAGCCGGCAACTCATAATAGATGGTGGTCTGCAGATTAAAGGGATTGGGATAACTGCCCCCGAGCCTGAAGCCGGTGGGCGCAAACGCCGGAGAAGTCTCCGACCGGGCGAAAGCGACTGTCTGCCCCTCCTTGATGAAGTCAAAGTAAGAGCTGTCGATTCTGACCTCGGGATAGTCACCGACATAAGCTTTATAGGTGTACGCCCCTGCCGGCACCCCGCCTGCGACCCTCTGATTCCTCACGGCAGAGATTCCCTCAAAGGAGCCTAGGTTAACTTCCTGATATATCTTGACGGGACCGTGCTGTCCGCCCCAGGGGAGATCCACCATCACCCAGAGGTCGACCGTTGTCGGTAGCTCCCCGTTATTGCACACGCTGCCGTCGTAGGTGAATCGTCCCCCCTCGGGGGGGATGATTATGGGTGCCTCGCGGGGAGCGATGACCACCGCGATCGGAGCCTCCACTAAAGGATTCAAGCACATGAATCCCAGATAGGCGGTGCACCAGGACTGATCCATATCGTCGTTGTCGTCGAAGTGAGCCGGGATGCCTCCATCGAGGTCGCCGTCCTGAGCAAGCAGGGTGTCGGTGAGAAAATGGTGGTTGTCTCGATAGACCAGATCGGCGGTGGCTCGATATGCGGTCCAGTGCCCCAGGGCATACCAGGCGTTGTGAGCCAGAACCCACTGCCCATATTCATCAAAGGTCTTCATGTAGGGAGCGTAGGTTGCCATCCACTCCGGGGCCTCCTCCGGATGCTCCCTGAAACGGGAGTTGGCCAAACCCCAGACGACCGCGCCTCCAGACATGGCCCAGTCTTCTCGCCCGAGGCGATGGGTGGGGTCGGCTTCCACCCAGAGCTTCATCCGTGTTGCCTCCCAGACGGCGTAGAAGGTGTAGCTGGGATTCCCAACCTCTTCTCCGTAAAGGTAAAGACAGCCCATCGCCCAGGCCTTGACCATGAGATTGAGAGTGTTATACTCATGGTTGAAGTAGTTCTGCAGATAGTAGTTGGCGGCGGAATCGGCATAAGCCCAATGGCTGCTGTCGCCGAAGACTTGCCGGTATTTCATCTCCGCTAAAAGCCCCCAGCCTCCGACGTAGTAGCGATAGTAACCGTAGCTGGGGTGACTGCCACCCTCCTCCCTCCAGCTGGGGAAGTTCCAGATGTATATCCAGGCATCCTCGATGTTCTGAATGACGCTTTCATCTCCGGTGAGCTCATAGTAGCGCGACCAGATCCAGACCGCCTCCTCGGTATTGTCGGTCTGGATGAGATCCGGTAGGTGTTCAGCCTCCCGCATGCCACCGAAATCTGGTCCCGGGTCGGTTACCTGCAGGGTGGTGAGGAATAGAGCGGCGCGGTTGTAATCCTCTCCGAAATCCGTGACCTCAGGGATATGTGCTGGTCGAACCACTGGCAACCGTTCGTAGATTTCCTCCTGCAGGCGCAAAAGCCTAAGTTCCTCCGGGGTCATATAAACCGTTGCCCAAAGCGAATAGCTCGAAAATAGAAACAGCAATGCGGATAGGAAAAGAATTCTCACTTTCATCTTCATGTTTACCTCCCCGAACGGGTGGATTCACTTTGGAACTCCATACTCAATTAAATATACCTCGAATTTCAATCTTTGCAAGTGATATTGGTTAGTGGTGAGTGGTTAGTGGTGAGTCGTTAGTGGGCAGTAAGTGGAAGTGTGAAAGGGTCTGCCTGGGGAATGGTCCGTTTAGAGAGAGGAGCCTCTTTTTTTTCTATTGGCATAGACGTGACTTTGGTTTATAATATCCCTCCAGTAAAATGAGAAGGAAAGAATACACCCTCCAGCTCAGCAAATTCCTCTCTTTAGTCTTGCGGCATAACCCCTCGGTGCTTGAACTGGAGCCTGATAACCAGGGCTTTGTCCCCTTCGAGCAGCTTCTTTCGGCCCTGCGAAAGCAGCCTCGGTGGAGAGAGGTCACCGAAAGTGATATTCTTGAGGTGATCGATAACTCCGACAAGAGGAGATTCGAGCTGGTGGAGGGAAAGATCCGGGCCTTGTATGGGCACAGTCTCGCAGTCGAGGTTGAATACCCGGAGGTGGAACCGCCACCGGATCTATATCACGGGACCGCATGGGGGTCTGTTCCCCAAATCCTCGAAGAGGGCTTGAAACCCGAAGGTCGGCGTTACGTTCACCTGTCTGCCCTTCTGTGGGATGCAGTCCAGGTCGGCAAAAGGAGAGACCCAAATCCGGCTATATTGAGAGTGAAGACTGAGGAAGCCCGCAATTCTGGAATCAGATTCTACAAAGCCAGCGACGGTATATTCCTCACCGAAGAGATTCCTCCTGAATTCTTAGAGATTGTCACCTAAAAAGGGGTGGGGTTCAACCCCCACCCCAGCGAGAACCTCACCGTTGGTCACGGATGCCCTCATCCGTGACCTTTTGGGTATCGGACGTGGGCGTCCGATACCAACAGTGACTGGGCATCCAATACCAGCAATCGCGGGCAAACTGTTAGCTCCGGTGTGAGCGTATGGGGTCCACCCCTTTCTTTCTTGACACGCCACCCTTGCAGGTATAATTTAGCGTCCGAAAGCCTTGAAGCCTGGAGAGATATCATGCCCAAGTACAAAATTGCGGTGCTTCCCGGGGATGGGATTGGTGTTGACGTTATGGAGGCGGCCAAGATCGTTCTGGAGAAATTGGCGCTGGATGCTGAGTATATTCACGGAGATGTCGGCTGGGAATTCTGGTGTAAAGAAGGGAATCCCCTTCCGGACCGGACCTTGACCCTCCTGGAGAATACCGACTGCTGCCTTTTCGGAGCGATCACCTCCAAGCCCAAGGAGGAGGCCGAAGCGGAGCTCTCACCGCACCTGAAAGAAAAGGGATTGAGTTACAGAAGCCCGATTGTTCGCTTAAGGCAGGAGCTGAATCTGCGCACCAACTTGAGGCCCTGCAAAGCCTATCCGGGAAACCCGTTGAACTACCGGGACGACATCGATCTTGTGGTCTTCAGGGAGAACACCGAGGACCTTTACAGTGGAGTGGAATATCATCCGGTCCCGAAGGAGGTCAGAGACATTCTGGATCAGACTCATCCGCGGATGGGGCGCTTCACGGAGGTGCCCAATGAGGATATGGCTATCTCCCTGAGAATCGTGACTAAGAAGGGGTGTGAAAACATCATCCGGGACGCCTTCGAATATGCCGCCAGTCAGAATCGCAAGTCGGTGACGGTGGTGGAAAAACCTAACGTCATCCGGGAGACCTCCGGGATGATGGTCAGAACCGCCAGAGAGATTGCCAAGGAGTATCGGAAGGTGGAACTCTGGGAGACCAACATCGATGCCATGTGTATGTGGCTGGTGAAAAATCCCGAGGATTACTGTGTTTTAGTCACCTCCAATATGTTCGGGGACATCGTCTCCGACCTCTGTGCTCAACTGGTGGGGGGCTTGGGGTTTGCCTCCTCCGGAAACATCGGGGACGACTATGCTCTGTTCGAGCCAACTCACGGCTCTGCGCCGAAGTATGCCGGAAAATATAAGGTGAACCCAATGGCGATGCTTTTAGCAACGAAGCTGATGTTGGATTGGCTGGGAGAAAAGGAGATGGCAGAGAACCTTGAAGGCGCGATCGCTTCGGTGATAAAGGAGAGGAAGGTTAAAACCTACGATTTGGGGGGGGGCTCCACAACCTTAGAGGTGGCTCAGGAGGTGACGAGCAAACTTTAATAGCAGTTCGTTGAGAGGTTTTTTTAATCGAGAGATTCAGAAAACGGGTGAGGGCTTGAATTATTGAATATATCCTAAAGCCTTCAAAGCCTCGATATCCTCCTCTTCCATCTCGATCACCTCTGCGAAGATGGTGCCAGTGTCGGCGGCGCACCAGGATTCGATCACCGCTTTCAATTCCCTGAAGACTTCGGGCTCACTCTCGACGAGGTTGTACCTCTCCTCCCAGTCGCCGCTTATATCGTACAACTCGTAATAATGGCGCCTGCCGAGCGAGGAGGTGGAGTCCTCAAAGGGAACGTAGATCAACTTCCAGTTATCTTTGATCACGGTCCGCAGTCTCAGCTGATTCAAGTTCCCAAGAGTCATCTCCATCTCAGCCTCAGTGTCTGCCATATCTATTCTTGCCTTTAGCTTCAGCCTCGCAGTTTTAAAGGGGTTAGCACCACCGCTTTCTATCTGGTCTATGAGCCTGGGGTCGAAAGACCAGGGAAGTCCATTATGGCTGTAAACTAACGGAAGGTAATCTCTTCTTCCCTCCCTTATGAGGGGCATCAGGGAAATCCCATCAATCCCTCCCGGAAAAGTCTCCTGATCTAAGCCCATGAAATCCAGGATCGTGGGCATAATATTTACGTTGCTGACCTGTTCTTTGATGACCCCTTTATAGCGATCATCGGGAAACCTTATCACCAGCGGCACCGCGATGTTGGGATTATACACCAGGCGTGCGTGTTCGATGCAATAATAGTGGTCGGCCAGATTCTCACCGTGGTCGGCGGAGAAGACCATCAGGGTCCTAGAGGTTAAGTTCATATCCTCAAGAGCCTTGAGCAAACGCCCGATCTCGTAATCACAATACAGAACATCCCCATCGTAGAGAGCTCTTATTCTCTCCACAATCTCCGGTTTGGGAGGCAGGCTAGCCAGGTATCTGTCCCGATGGTGCTTTGTGAAGTTGTTCTCCCCGAACCTCTTCTGCCTCTTGCAGAATTTGTCGTCATACCCCCGAGGGGGAGCGTAAGGGATATGTGGGTCCATATAATGTACCCAGCAGAAGAACCTCCGATCCCGGTTTTTCCTGATGAATTTGATTGCCAGATTGGTGGTGTGATATGCCTCTCCCCCAGGTTGGATGAACAGCCTCTCGCCGAAGAATTTGGAAATGCGGTTAAGGATTATCAGTCCTGGAATGTCATATCTCAGGCCGGTGAAAAAGTATGATTCCCCGTAATAGTCAAACCCCTGGTTGTAATTCCTCCCAGGCCTTAAGACGTAGTTGGCAATAATCGTTCCGGTGGCGTATCCGTGTTTTTTGAATACCTCTGCGATGGTGAAATTCGTGTCTGCCAGGGCGTACCATTCATTATGCCGAACCCCGTGGTGGATGGGGTACTTGCCGGTTATTACGGAGGCCAATGAGGGGAGGGTGTAAGAGGTGGTTGAGTATGCATTTTCGAAGATCACGCCCTCCTGGGAAAATCTGTCCAAATTGGGAGAGGTCTTGCGGAAGTAACCGTGGTAGGAGAGGTGGTCTTTCCGCAGGGTGTCAACCGTAAGCAGGAGAACGTTGTAATCTCCGCTGCCTGCAGTTGTGACCTGGCCCAGTTGGGCACGCAGAAGCGAAACCAGCACCATAACGGCAGCGATTCCGATACCCATCAATAAGAACTTCAGGGTCAGGCTGATCTTTTCTAGAATTCGAAAAGCGGCTCTGGAGGTAAAGTAATAGACTCCAAAGGCCACCAGAGCTAAAATGAGCCAGGAGGCAAAGAATCCGAAGCTTCTGGTCTGAGAGAAAAGATCGGTGTGCACCAGCTGATGGGTTTGGATGATTAACCCGAAAATCAAGAACAGAGCCAGATAAAAATGGACGGTTC
>JBHIBM010000002.1:0-22812 GCA_046759085.1 Candidatus Zixiibacteriota bacterium | reverse complement strand
TTTCTTCTCACGGCCAGGCGGGGTCAAGCTGTTACAGTTTTGACTGTCATCGGATACAGAGCAACCAATGAAGCGCTGATCCCTTATCGCAACGCCTGGCTTTATGTTGATTCTGGCAGGATAAACACCTCAGCTTTATCCAAGTTCCCTCCCGGTTGGGAAGTGAACCTGCCGATGGCCTGCCGGATAGTAGGCGATAAGTTTGATGCATATCCCGAGGCTCAAATCACGGTGTTGCCGATGACCGTCCGGCCCGGCGATTCCGCCAGCAATGGGACTGTCACTTTGCAGGTGATGCTGACCAAAGGTGAAACGGTTAAGGGAAATCCTAAGCTGGGAATGACAGGGAACTATTTTGAACGGGTCTTACAGATGGAAGTGGAGGAGTAGACTATGACTCGCATACTACGCACGCAAATCATCATTGCAATTCAATTGCTTGCCATAACGGGACTCATTTTCGCACCAGGGATAGCCGGAGGAAACAGTAGAAATACTATTGTTGCTGAAAACCCCGAAGAGAGGCCGGCCCCTCCTTTTGAACTCGCCGGTTCCGATGGAAAGGTTTATCGCTTATCCGATTATGTCGACTCCAAACCGATAATTGTGTGGTTCACCAATCTCTGTAAAGGTTGCCAGGCGAGCATACCTCATTTAGACTCGGTTTATAAAGAGCAGGTTCGACCGCATGCACAGCTTTTGGCCGTAAGCCTCTTGGGCAAGGATAGCGTGACCGTGGAGGAAATCTCAGAAGAGCTGAAGTTCGATTTTCCGATTCTGTTCGATCTCGAGGGAGCCACCTGCAAGGAGTTTGTGGGGGAATATGTGTCGGCATCTTGCCCGGCCAGGAATCTGTTCGTCATAGACCACCAGGGAATCATCAGATACGAAACCCATTATCCCGGCGTTCAAGAAACGGAGGCAATCTCTGTTCTCAGAGGATTGATTGAAGGAGAAGGAGAGAATTGAGCCAAGAGAAAAGAATCATTGTTTTTGCAGACCTCAAAATAAGGGACCTGGTTAGTGAAGTTCCTGCTCATACTAAATGACCCCCCCTATGGCACGGAAAAGTCCTACAACGGACTCAGGTTGGCGCTTTCTCTATCCAAAAGGGGTGATGTCCAACCAAGAGTTTTCCTGATGGCGGATGCTGTCGGGTACGGAAAATCCGGGCAAGAGACCCCCAACGGCTATTACAACCTGGAGCGGATGCTAAAGGGTTTGGCCGCTTCTGGTGTTCCGATTGGTGCTTGCGGTTCTTGCCTCGATGCCCGCGGCATTGATGAGCAGGAATTGATAGGTGGTGTCCGGCGCAGTTCAATGGATGAATTGACCGATTGGACCTTGTGGGCCGACAAAGTAATCATTTTCTAATTCGTGGCCTAAAAGACTGGATCTTAAGAATAAATAGAATAAGGAGAACTTATGGGACTCAACAACATTAATCTCGAACCCATGGATCAGTTTTACCAAGAAGTTAAGGCGGATCCTGACCGGGCTAGAAAATCGAAAAAAGTCGAAGGTGAATGGGTTTTCGAAGAGGGCAAACCACAATTTAGGACTTTGATGCCTCATCAATCTGAAGAGACCAACGTAGAATCGGATTTCGCCCCGTTTATGGGGGGAAGAGGATTGGCGCCTGACCCGATACAATACTGCCTTTACGGACTGGCGGCCTGTTTTGCCGGCACTTTCGTTTCCCTGGCAACTCAGGAGGGCATTCAAATTAAATTACTCAAAGTGTCTGTAGAAAACAAAGTAGACCTGACCCGAACTCTGGGGTTGTCTGATAATCCGATAGTCGAGGAGGTGGTCATTAAAACAACTGTGGAGAGTGATGCTCCCCGGACTAAAATCGAGGAGATAGAGGCATTAGCGCGTGACCGTTGCCCGGGAGTCTATTGCTTGACAAACCCTGTCCCCGTAAAAACTGAACTTTCAATCCAAGTTTAGGAGGTTTATACTATGAGAAACATGTTTATCAAAACCGGCATAACTGTGCTTGCAGTCATTCTCTTTTTTGCTCTGGTATTAGCTGAGAGTGAGACTCGGGGCCGTTCCGTACTAGTCAATGGCGCTGATCTTTATAGGATTAGCTGCCAATCCTGCCACGGCCCGCAAGGGGAGGCACAACCACCGGATGTTCCTTCCCTCCAGGATTTCAGCAAAAAGCTAAATCTTCTTGACACTCAAGATGTGCTGGAAGCCGAGCGGCTCCTTAGAGAACGACTCCGCGCGGGCGGCTCCGGTATGCCGGCTTTTGGCCATTTTACTGAGGCCGAAGAAACCGCTATCCTAAATTATCTGCGACAATTAACAGGTGTGAACGCGGTGAGTGGTAATGCCATCGAAGTGTCGACCGAGAGATTGGGAGAACAGATCGTCAAGGCCAACTGCACCAGCTGCCACAGCGCTGAGTCAAAGGATAGGCGGATGCGACCAGCCACACTTGCTGGAACTACCCAGCGATTTACAAAAACCGAGATATCCAATCTCCTCGATAACGGAGTCTGCATGATGCCGGCCTTCAACCATTTTACCAGCGTTGAAAAGGAAGCGCTTTATTCCTATCTGGAAACACTGGAAGGCGAACCGCAGGGACAATCCACTATGGGTGAAATGTGCCCGATGGTGCGGGCTGCTATGTCGGCGGATAAAACTAATACCATGAAATGCTGCATGCAACGGCGGTAGTGTTCCGGAATATGTCATATAATCCTGAAGAATCCTTTGTCCAGGCGTCTATTGCCTTACAAACCCCTTCCCCTTGAAAAGAGAGCTGATAACCGAAAATAGGGAATAAACCATGTATGACATCCTCAAATTCGTGCACATCATCGAGGAAATAAGATGATAGAGGTCTCCCGATGAAAAGGTCTGCCCTTGAACAGCTTACCATCTTCTCCCTGGATCACCCCAAGACGGTAATCGGGTTGGCGATTCTAATTACGGTAGTTTTTACGCTTCAGTTCCCCCGAATCAAAATTGACACCGATCCGGAAAACATGCTGGAGCCGGATCAGGTCGACCGTGTCCTCTACGACCGCGTCAAGAAGGAATTCGGCATCCACGACCTGATCGTTGTGGGGATCGTGGATGAGAAGGGCATTTTCCGGTCTGAATCACTGGAACGAGTGGAGCGGGCCATATCGGAAATCCTCCAGATCAAAGGGGTAATCATCGAGGATGTGGTGAGTCTGACCACCACAAACAATGTGAAGTCTTCGGGAGGGTTCCTCGATATTCACCCGGTAATGAAAGATGTTCCTCGAACCCCAGAGGCTATCGAACAGCTCCGGCGAGATATTGCCAATAACCCTTTCTTGCATGAGAAGATTGCCTCGGCTGATGGTAAGGCGCTGGCCATTTACATCCCGATTCAACAGAAGGATATGAGCTACCGGATCGCCGGAGAGATCGAGGAGATTTTGAAACGTGGACTCCTCCCAGGTCAAAACTACCACCTGGCTGGTCTGCCGGTTGCGGAAGACACCTTCGGCCACCAAATGTTCCTCCAGATGGGCGTGGTAGCTCCCCTTGCTTTCATGGTAATTCTACTGCTGACGTTTCTTATCTTCCGCAGCATCGGTTTTTTGATTCCCGTGGCCATGACAGCTATGTTTTCAGTTATTTGGGCCATGGGGTTTTTGATTGGCACCGGGCATACGGTCCATATAATGAGCTCGATGATCCCCGTGTTCCTTATGCCCATCGCCATCCTGGATGACGTGCATATCCTGAGCGCCTTTTTCGACCGATACTGCGCCGTCAGGAACAAGCGCCAAGCTATGTTGGAATGTCTGCGCCCCCTCTACCGCCCGATGCTCTATACTTCGCTAACCTCCGCGGTTGGGTTTGCCTCCCTCGCCTTGGCCGCGATTCCACCGGTACGGGTGTTTGGGCTTTTCGTGGCATTCGGCATCGTGGTTGCCTGGCTCCTCTCCATAACCGTAGTTCCGGCAGTGATCAGTCTTAGCAGTGATAAAAAACTGAAGAAAGCTCTCCTGCGAGAAGGAGGCCGTCGCTCTTCTATCATCGACCGCCTCCTGCAACCTATTGGCGGATTCGCTTTTTCTCGCGCCCAAATTGTCCTCATCCTCGGTCTAGTGATGCTCGCAGTGGGAGTCCTCGGAGTGCAGGAAATCCAGATTAACGACAATCCGGTTAAATGGTTCAAAGAAGGGCACCCGATGCGGGTCGCGGATAGGATAATGAACCATCTTTTCGGCGGCACTTACATGGCATACGTGGTAGTAGAAGGAACCGAACCCGAGACCATCAAGAGTCCAGAAGTTGTTTCCTACCTCGACCGCCTGCAAGCGCACCTGGAAGATGATCCCTTGATAGGCAAAACCTCCTCGGTCGCAGATATCGTCAAACGAATCAACTTTGTGTTGCACGACAACGACGAGAGTTATCATAAGGTCCCGGATTCCAGAGAGGCAGTGGGTCAATTCCTTTTCCTATTCCAGTCCTCAGGAGACCCGAACGACCTGGATAACTTCGTGGGCAGGGAGGCACGGCGGGCTAATATCTGGGTGCAGATGAAGGGAGGCGACAACCAGCAGATGCAGGAGGTGGAAGACCGGTTGGCCAGTTTCGTGAGTGCCAATCCTCCGCCGGATGGTATCACATTGCGTTGGTCTGGTCTCACGTACATCAATAAGGTCTGGCAAGACCTCATGGTCTTCGGAATGCTGAAAGCGATCCTTGGGAGTTTCGCTGTAGTGTTCCTCCTTATGTTGATCCAGTTCCGCTCACTGGTCTTAGGGATCCTTTCGATGATACCTCTCTCCATAGCCATACTGCTCTCCTATGGACTAGTGGGGTGGGTCGGCAAAAACTACGACATGCCCATCGCTGTCTGTTCGTCCCTCTCACTGGGGTTAGGGATTGATTTTGCCATCCATTTTCTCCAGAGGTTCCGGGCGCATTATGCCAAATCCGGAAACCTGCAAGAAACAAATCGTTACATGTTCGGCGAGCCGGGCCGGGCCATCCTGCGTAACGCCATTGTAATTTCACTGGGATTTCTTCCACTGGTGGCCTCATCTTTGACACCGTATGTAACCGTGGGGTTTTTCTTCGCCCTGCTCATGGTCTTTAGCACGCTATCAACCCTGTTTCTGCTCCCGGCGGCACTGCGTATTGCCGGGCGGCGCATTCTGGAAGGAGGCAAATCATGAATCTAGAACGAGCCCTTCGGGGGGTGGCCGGAACCTTTGTAGTGGTCTCGCTACTGCTGGCGCATTTAGGTTCGTCTTGGTGGCTTCTCTTTACGCTTTTTGTGGGGCTAAACCTCCTGCAATCTGCCTTCTCGAACTGGTGTCCAATGAAATCAGTACTTCGATGGCTTGGTCTGAATAGCTGTGAAGAAGAGATAGAAGCTATCAAGAAAAGGGTTGCCTGATGAGACGATTAATCTTCATGGTAATTGCTTCTGCACTCCTATTTTCGGGCCTGGCCTTCGGCCAAACCTCACCTGCAAATGATGAGCAACTCACGGCCATCCAGATTGTCGAGAGGTCTCAGCTTGCATTCTACTACCAGGGTGACGACATGAAAGCCAAAGTCTCCATGGAACTTATCGACGAGAATGGTGGCAAGAGAACCCGCATCCTGACCATGCTCCGAAGAAACCTGGCGAAAGATGGCGATCAAAAGTACTTCATGTACTTTCATGAGCCCGGCGACGTCCGCCGGATGACATTTATGGTCTGGAAGTATCCTACCCGGGAGGATCACCGTTGGATATTCGTTCCGGCTATCGATCTAATCCGCCGCATTGCCGCGGACGACAAACGCTCCAGCTTCGTGGGTTCCGACTTTACTTACGAGGATATTTCCGGGCGCGATGTGGACTCAGACAGACACACGCTCCTGCGCCAGGAAAAACTTGGAGGCAGGAACTGCTATGTGATTCAAAGCATCCCCAAGAAGGCGACGGAGTATACGAAACGGCTCTCTTGGCTCGACAAGGAGACGTTCCTGCCATTAAGGGAAGAGTACTACGATGCCCAGGATGAACTCTTTCGCATCTTCACGGCTGACAAGATCGAGGAGATTGGGGCCGGTGAAGGCCAGGGAGAGATGTCGTTTCCTACTGTGACCAAGCGGACCATGAAAAATGTTAAAACCGGACACCGCACTGAAGTTACATTCGAGTCGGTGGCCTACAACCTGGGATTGAAAGATGAAGACTTCAGCGAACGCCGCATGCGGCGCCCGCCAGTTTCCTGGACCCGGTAGTTTTCGGGCAATCCAGATCAATGGAATTATGACCCCAGCAGATGTAGATGGCACTGAATAGTAAACGCTTGGGATTGCTCAGCTTGGTTGTCCTAACGGTGTCTGCAACTTTTGCGTTGGCTGGGGATGAGAAGAATGTTGAAATCAATGGGTTTCTGTTGGGGAACTCCTCCGGACGGACTACCGGTCTACGACCTGAGGATAGCGCCGGCGGCGATTTCCTTCTCGCAGAAGAACGAGTGCGCTTGGACATCTACGTCTGGTCAGACTATATCGAGGCTTCAGCTCGGATCAAGGGTGACTTCTTCCACGATGCGGTGTCTGGAGAATTCGATGTGGATTTGCGCGAAGCTTATATTGACTACACCACAAGTGATTTTGACTTTCGTCTGGGGCGCCAGATTGTCACCTGGGGCGTGGGCGACCTCCTTTTCATTAACGATGTTTTTCCAAAGGACTGGGTATCATTCTTCTCCGGGAGACCGCTTGAGTATCTCAAGATTGGCGTAGACGGATTTCGCGCCCGCCTTTCCTCAAACGCAGTTAACACTGAATTGCTGATCATTCCCTTCTTCCAGCCGGATAACCTCCCTACGTCCGACCGTTTCTTTTACTTTGATCCCTTCGCGGCTGTTCCCCTTCGGCAGGAGGTGAGACCCAAGACCACCTACGGCAATACCGAACTGGCCTTGCGCTTCTACCGGCAGATCAGAAACTTCGATATCTCGGCCTATGCTTACAGAGGTTTCTGGAGAAGCGCGAGCGCGAGGCCTGACAACTTCGCTGCTCCCACCCGAGCGACGACCTTCTATCCTGACCTGTCCGTCTACGGATTTAGCGCCCAGGGAAACGCAATGGCTGGCATCCTTAGCCTTGAGATGGGATACTATCATTCCGGAGACGACAAAAAGGGTGATGATCCCATTATCCCGAACCACCAGATGCGTTTCTTAGTCGGCTACCAACGGCAGCTCTGGGAAGACTTCACCTTCGGCCTCCAATACTACGGTGAGATTATGGATGACTATTCCGCCTACAAGAAGTCCCTTCCCGCAGGATTCCCCGCCCAGAAGGAGTATCGAGACGTCGTCACACTGCGTCTGGAGCAGCTACTCAAATACCAGACCTGGAAACTGTCCCTTTTCACCTTCTACAGCCCGGCGGATAATGACTATCTCATTCAGCCCCAAGCGTCCCACAAGTTCTCGGACAAATTCTCTGCTACTATGGGCGCGAATGTCTTTGGCGGAGAAAAGGGGACGACTTTTCTGGGGCAATTCGACAAGAATGACAATATCTATATATCGGTCCGTTTTGATTTCTAAACATTAACTGAAAATCTCAAGGAGCACGTCATGTACGACATCCTCAAATTCCTCCACATCATCACTGCGGTCTTTATGTCGGTGCCGCTTTACAACCTGGTGGTGGTTAACGAGCGGGGCCGAATGGGAAAAGATGTTTCAGTGGAAGTGGACCGTTACTTCGAGAATATCATCCGTGGTGGAGCCAAACGCTGTTTCGTCTTTCAACTGACCATCCTCATTAGCGGCATTCTCATGTTGGTCACCGGCATAGGTCTGGAGGCGCTGCTGTCAAATGCGGTTCTTGCATTGAAGACCGTCATCTTATTTGTCTTGATGGGGCTTCTATCTCATGTTCACTTTGGATTGCAGCCCCGTATCGACCGACTTTTAGGGGAGGTATCAGCTCAAAGGATACCTGGCGAGGTTCTGTCCGAATTGAGTCCGTTGCGACTTCGCAGGAAGCGATTGGCGGCTTTTTGCTTATTCCTATTGATTACAGAAGTCATTTTAGGCGTGCAAACATTTGCGCCGCTTGGAATAATTATCACCGTCATGCTATTGGTCATCGGCGCCCTTTTTACATGGCACGCTTATAAGAGCCTAATCCGGTTCGGCTGGATTTGAATAGTGACTAATGTCTTCATTTGAGTAAAGCAAACCGCAAACCCGCGGTTAGATGATGTCGCTATTTACAGATTATCAACTACCTTTTTCAGTTTGCCCTGCACCTGCTGGGCTAGCTCTCCTAACTTCGGGTTTTCGATAGCTTTCATGGAGGCGACAGGATCCACGGCCGACACCTCCACCTTCCCCTCGGCTTTCTCCTGCACAATGACATTGCAGGGCAACATGGTGCCGATTTTGCCTTCGGCTTGCAGAGCCTGGTGGGCAAAGTGGGGATTGCAGGCCCCGAGGATTCTGTAGTTTCGGAAATCGACATTCAGCTTCTTCTTCAAGGTCGCTTTTACGTCGATTTCCGTAAGGATACCGAAACCCTCCTTCTTCAACTCCTCAGTCACCCTTGAAATTGCCTCATCAAAAGGGATGCTCAAGGTTTTGCTGATATGGTAGCTCATTTCATTTTCTCCCTAGCTTTTCCGTTTGAGGGTGCCTCGCGAATAGCACCCGAAATCTTTTCCTGGTCCGGCGAGTTCGAAAATCTGCTGGAATTCATCGTCATTCGGAATTTTGTATGTAAGCTTTGCTCGCCAGCCTGGGGAGATGTTTTCGATCTGTTCGGTGATAAATACCAGTGTCTTACCATCTTCACTGATGCTATCGAGAACGTACTGGTTGACGAATCCTTCTACGTGGAATTGTCTGAAGACAAACTTCTCTCTGTTCGTATCATAGCTGAAAACTCCCCAATCCTGGTGCACCTCCCCTTTCGGGTTTTTCTCCTGGGGCTCGAAGGTGGCCTTGTTCCTCATCTGTAGGAATTTCCCGCCGAGAACGAATTGAGACTCTTGTTCCAATTTGCCGACACCTGATTTCCCTTCCAGGGTCCCTTCCCATTCGCCAACGAGAAACCTGAGCGGTTCCCACATATCTTGTTTCTCTTCTGCTCGGGCGAAGAGCATGCCCCATAATAATACCAGGGCGAGAGAGACTCTAAGCATCATTGTCCTCCTGTTGTCAATGCGAAAGCAAATTTCTCTAGTTTTCACCCTGAGAGCGTATCATTATCAGAAGCATTTTGAACCTCTTCACCGCCTTCAGGGCGTGGGGCTCATTTGCCGGCATTATGATCATCTTGTTTTCCTTCACAAGTGACCTTTTGCCGGAGATAGTGACTTCGGCCTCACCGTCGAGAATGTGAACTAAGGCGTCAAATGGGGCGGTATGCTCACTCAATCCCTGGCCCTCATCGAAAGCGAAGAGAGTCACAGTCCCGGTCTTTTTGTCAACTATCGTCCTGCTGACAACCGAGGCTTCCTGGTAGTCCAACAAATCGATAGGTCTTACAACTCGTCCCGTGAGGCTCTTATCTTCTGTTTGATTGTTGTCCTGTTTCACTGTTTTCTCCTCCATCTTGGGCAACGTTCCGTTCTGGTTCTGTTGGGATCGGAAGTAGGTGAGTCCCGACAGGCCTCAGTGTCAGGACGCGTCCGCCTCAGGCGGACTTCGGTCCTGACGCAACTATAAACT
The DNA here is from genome assembly GCA_046759085.1 of Candidatus Zixiibacteriota bacterium. GTDB lineage: Bacteria > Zixibacteria > MSB-5A5 > DG-27 > DG-27 > DG-27. The sequence goes on along the minus strand of JBHIBM010000002.1, from coordinate 13,108 downwards.
GGTTTATGATGTCATGAGCGGTTGTGACGTGGGCGAATCCAAAGGAGAGATTGAGCAGACTGGCTAGATGCATCTCCTCATTGATGGTGCCGGTACCGTCAGCAAGAAAGAACACCCTATAATCCCGGTAATAAGCGTCGCGGACGGTGGACTCACAACAGAGATTGGTCATGATGCCGGAGACGACCAGGTCTTCTATTTTCAGACATCGCAGGATGGTCTCCAGGTCGGTGTTGTAAAATGCCGAGTAGCGATGCTTCAGGATGACTTTCTCGTTGGGAAGCGGGACAATTTCTGGATTCACCTCGCTTTCGGGAGTTCCCTCAAGACACATCCCTTCCCACCACCACTCCATAATACCGGCGTCAATGCGACCGGGGTGATGAACATGCCGGGTGTAAATCACCGGACGACCCTCTTCTCGAAACACGGTGAGGAGTCGTTTCACGGTCGGCAGAATAGCAAGCCCACCGCAGGTGAAGGTGGGAGAGTCTGGATCCAGGAAAAACTGCTGCATGTCAATGACGAGAAGAGCAGCCTTGTCCGGCTTGAGTCGCATCTCATGTTGATTCACGGGCGCAATCTTTTCGAGCCAGAGTTGGGTCTTCTCTCCGAGCGATTCTGTGGTCACATACGGTTGCATGGCAGTTATCCTCTTTATGGGTGTTCTTGTCTAGGTTTGGAGAAAGGCATCGTTATGGCTCAGTGGGTGCGGAGAGAGGGACAGTCCTGACACCTCTCAGCGTCAGGACACGTCCGCCTCAGGCGGACTTCGGTCCTGACGCAACACTGAATTTGGAGCAGAGGCCCTTTGCTGTGCAGCAGACGACTCCTTCGTCAAACTGTTATTGTTTGCCTCCCTGGAAGAGTCCCACGAGGTTACCGTCCGGGTCTTTGAGGTGTGCGAACCAGCCCACCTTCGGAATCTCAGTCTTGGGGACGGCGACATCACCGCCCAGGTCCTTTGCCCGCTGGAGATAGGACTCGATCTCATCCACTTCGATATACACAGAAGGTGACTCTCCAGGCTTGACCTCTTTGGTCTTCATGAGACCTCCCCCGGGCCCCTCCGGAGTTCTAAACATCAGATATTCTTCTCCGAATGGCTCAAACCTCCAGTCGAAAAGCCCAGCCAGGAAGCTCTTGGTCCTCTCCAGGTCTGTAGACCCCCACTCTACGTGGCAAATTGAGTGCCTCGCCATTTCTTCCTCCTTCTAACACTATTTGTAAGCTGTTACTTGGATGCTTGTGATCTTACCTCTTAGCCGATCATCCATGCCTGGTTCGTCATAAGCGTGTTCCGCAACGATAGCAACTTCTCTGAAACCTGCCCTTTTGATGGTGTTCAGGTATTCTTCTTTCTCTAAAGCACCGGCGATACATTCCGCCCAGGCATCGAAGCTGCGGCGGACATCCTCCGGGAGCTCTCCTTCAGTCACCAGGTCGGATATAAGGATCCTACCATTGGGCCTCAAAACCCTGAATGCCTCCTTGTAGGTGGCCAGCTTATCGGGCGAGAGGTTGATGACGCAATTGCTTATGACGACGTCGATAGAGTTATCATCGAGGGGCAGATTCTCTATCTCGCCGAGCCGGAACTCTATATTCTTGTATTTGCCGTTCCTGGCGTTTTCCCTCGCTTTCTCAATCATCTCAGCGGTCATGTCCACACCGATGACTCTCCCCTTTTCACCAACTTTTTGGGCGGCCAGGAAAACGTCCAAACCTCCACCTGAGCCGAGGTCTAATACAGTTTCGCCCTCTTTCAACTCTGCCAGGGCGGTGGGATTGCCGCACCCCAAACCCATCACCGCCGCCTCCGGAAGACTTCTAATCTCTTTCTCCGAGTAACCCATTGACTTTGCCTGTTGGGCAAGATCGGCGGAGCAGCAGGGACTCGGACAACAAGAATCCCCTTTGGACGCAATTTCCCCATATCGATCCTTTACGAATTTCTTAATCTCTTTTTCACCTTTCACGATGGACCTCCGAGTGAATCTGAGCTCGCCAAGGGCAGCTTAGGTGGGGATTGGGCAGAACCGGACAGACATTGCAGAGAGTTCCCAACCCATTTTTTTTGAAACCTCATTTTACGCTTTGGAAGGCTTCATCTAAATCTCCTATTAAATCATCCACGTTTTCTATCCCCACTGATATCCTTATCAAGGAATCTGTTATCCCTATCTGTTCCCTGGCCTCTTCGGGTATGGAAGAATGCGTCATCAGAGCGGGATGTTCAACCAGTGATTCGACGCACCCCAAACTCTCGGCCAGCGCAAAGATCTTAAGATTTTCCAAAAAGAGTTTCGCCTGTCTCCGGCCTCCGCTTATTTCAAAAGACAAGGTGCCTCCGAACCCGGAGGCTTGTTCCTTAGCTAGCTCATGTTGAGGATGACTCTTTAATCCAGGATAGATTACCTTCTCTACTTTGGGATGAGATTCCAAATACTCTGCAATTCTGATAGCATTCCTCTCATGTTCCCTCATTCTTATTGCCAATGTTTTTATGCCTCTTAAGATCAAAAAACTGTCAAAGGGAGACAGCACCGCCCCGGCGGCATTTTGGCTGAATTTGAGCTTATCATAAGTGCTTTCGTCGGAAAGCATTATCGCCCCACCCACTGAATCGCTATGTCCATTCAGGTATTTGGTTGTACTGTGAATCACAATATCTGCCCCCAAAGGGAGTGGCTTTTGAAAGTACGGGGTCAAAAAAGTATTGTCAATGACAACCGGGACTTTATGTTCTTTTGCAATTTTTGAAATTGCTTTGATATCACAAAGTTTCAGCAGGGGGTTTGTTGGTGTCTCCAACCAGATTAGTTTTGTGTTAGCTCCTATTGCTTTTCTTACTTTCTCAGGGTCTCTGGCGTCAACATAACTGACTTCAATCTTAAAATTCTCCTTGAAAACCTCATCAAATAATCTCCTGGTTCCACCGTATAAATCATCAAATGCAACTATATGTTCTCCGGGTTTAAGTAGAGTTAAGCCCATAGTTGTTATCGCCGCCATTCCGGAAGCGAAGGCTAAACCGAATTTGGCACCTTCAAGGGCCGCTAATCGGGCCTCCAAAGCGTCTCTGGTGGGATTAGCGGTCCGAGAATATTCGTAGCCAGCTGTAGGTTCATCCACCTTTCCTCTTGCAAATGTAGAGGAGAGGTGAATGGGGATAACGACATCGCCGGAACGGCCTTCTCTGAAATCTGGCCTTTCCCCTACATGAATGGCTTTGGTTTCAAATCTCATCTTCTTGAGCCTCCTCTAAAAACCCATTGATTTTCATCCATTCCTCGTTATAGATCTTGCTGAGGTATCTATCGCCGGAATCAGGGAGGATGACCACTATATTTCTCTTCTCTTCGATTTTTTCAGCTAGCTTTATTGCCGCCCATACCGCACTGCCACTTGACCCTCCGGCAAAGAGGCCTTCCTCTTTCGCTAATCTTCTTGCCATGATGAAGGATACTTTGTCATTAACTTGAATAATATCGTCTATCAAGGCAAAATCAACTGCTTTCACCACGTAGTCTTCGCCTATCCCCTCGACCTTGTAAACGTGAGGTTTGATCAGCCGGCCGCTTTTAAAGTAATCGTAGAAGACCGATCCTTGCGGGTCCACGGCGATTATTCTTGTTTCCGGCTTCTTTTCTTTGAGGTATCTGCCGGCCCCGCTGAGGGTGCCTCCGGTGCCAATCCCCGCCACCAGAAAATCGATCTCACCTCTTGTTTGTTCCCAAATTTCTGGCCCGGTGGTGTGATAATGAGCCTCAATATTCTTGGGGTTATTGTATTGATCTGGATAGTATGAATTTGGGGTTTCTGCCGCTATCCTTCTGGCAACACTGTAGTAGCTTTCGGGAGAATCTGCGGGAACATCTGTGGGGGTGACGATCACTTCCGCACCCAATGCCTTCATCAGATTCTTTTTTTCATCGCTCATCTTGTCGGGCATGGTAATAATGCATCTGTATCCTTTAACTTCTGCAATCATCGCAAGTGCAGCCCCGGTATTGCCGGAGGAGTTCTCCACTATTGTGCCTCCGGGTTTCAAAAGCCCGCTTCTCTCTGCATCCTCTACCATATAGAGTGCCATCCGGTCTTTGACACTCCCGGAGGGATTGAGGTACTCCAATTTCGCCCAAATAGTGGATTTGATACTTGTGGTAACAGCATTCAACTTTACCAATGGGGTATTACCGATTATCGCAAGTATATTCTTATAGTATTTCATACCTTCCATATGTGATGTCACCACCGAAAATAGCGGTCTCCGGAGGGAGAGGAGCAATAGCCTGCAGCGTATATGCTGTGGAAAGCGAACCTGAGCTGATGACTATCAGAATTCTTCAGGGTGGATTCGTTCAATTGCTCTCCGCTCCGTATGAACGCTCACAGACTGGAGTTTTAGCTTTCGCTTTTTTCTCACGTTAAACACTTCCGATGAATTAGTGCATATATGTCGCCTGACGCCACAGTATCTGAACACTGAGTGCTCGTAATCCACAGGAATCAACTGTTTCCAGAAACTCAAAGTTCCAGACAGGCTTTTTTTCTCTTGGCTCTGTTGGGACCGGAGCAATGTAAATCACAACAGCGCTTAGCGTCAGGACACGTCCGCCTCAGGCGGACTTCGGTCCAGACGCAACAGCAACGTAGCTCTTTTCCAGTGTTGGCTGAGGTTAGCTCTTCCCCTTCTGCGTATCTGAATCAATCCTTTTCTTCTGTCCCTGGGTCCGGCCACTCGATGGTGCCCTCAACTCCTATCCCATCTGAGATGTCTTCTCCGGAGAGGCTTTGTGCCTTGGCCTGGATGACAACAAAACAGAGATCTTCAGAAGAGTTGTTGCGCCACATTCTTACACCGTTACAGCCAACCCGAATTACTGACCCCTCTCGAACATTTACGATCTGGCTATCTATTTGGAACTGGCCTGTCCCCTTAATGAAAAGGTAGAGCTCTTCATTCTCTTGATGCTTATGATAGAAGGGCATTTGAGTTCCCGGTGGCAACTTATTAAGCGAAACTTCCATCCCCGTGAGTTTCAGTTCTTTTTTCAGGAATGACTTCCCTGGATATGGCTTTGGCAGCTTCGGATGCTGGAAGGCATACTTGTCTAGATCGGCCCATTTGCCGATATGAGCCAGCGTGAAGTTGTCTCCCTCGAGCTTGTCGAATGTTACGTCAGCCACCGTCTACTCTCCTTTCTCAGGGCTCAAATTCCACCTAACGTTTCTGGCTTCGTCGGGTGCCTTTCCTCTATCGTCTTCTCCTGGGCCTGAGAAGCCCGCCGAAGGCGCCGCCCACCAATCCTAGAAAACCAAAATAGAGCGTGGAAAGAAAAATGCCTCCACCAAGTAATGCTCCTGAGAGTCCACCTACGGTGGCTCCCGTGGGCCCTGCCAGGAGACCTCCGAATATGCCACCAATTCCTGCGAAAGCGACCACAGCGATTATACCACCAATTGTCCCGCTGAGGAAACCGGCCAGCAAGCCCCTCCCTATTCCACCCACAATCAGGCCGGCCACAAAGCCGGCGATAATAGGTCCCAAGACCGGGATGGAGGACAGGATTGCCATCACTACGGCACCGATAATCACGGCTAAAAGTAACATGGTAGCCTCGCATCCAAGAATAATGAGCCTAATCCGTGACGGTTTCTATCCATTGTTGCTGCAATACTCCCGGAGATAACCAACCAAGCTATCAAGGTTGCAGCTTAGAAGGCTAACGTATTTATCACCCGCTCCGGCGTATATGATCAGCTTGTCTCCTCGAACGATAGCACCTACTGGAAAGACGACGTTGGGCACGTCCACCGGATACTGATCGTTGCCCTGTAGTTCGTAAGGATGCGAAGGAATATAGATTGGATGTCTGGTGCGGCAAAGCACCTTTTTTGGCTGCTCTAGATCCAAAAGGGCGGCGCATACCGAATAGCCTCTTTCAATTTTCTCTGCCCACCCGTAGGCTTCACAAATATTAGCCTCTATTTCGCCGACAGCATGATAGATAAGCAGCCAGCCCTTCTTGGTTTTGATCAGTTGAGTGCTGGGGCCGATTTTCTCCTTCTCATGTGGGTAGTGCCCAAGCTCTAAGAGCAGGTTTTGGCTCCGCCGGGCATAGAGTTTATTCCAGAGCTCCGTGTGCGCGCGTGGATTCAGCAGTTGCTCTATGCCGGCTTCAAGACTGGCCAGGTGGATGTTAGGATGGAAACGCAACAGGATATGGTGCTTGCCCCCAACCGGCTCGGAGAAGGGGACAGCGTTGCGGGAGTCGAAAGGTTCGACCACGCCGTGATAGCTGATGTTTATGAAATCCTCGGTGGAGTAAACGGCAATGCGGTCGGCGTCGACGCCTCTGAAGGGAGGACTGACCTTGCCACAGCCGACCAGCAGGTATCTGGTCCCACACTTGACGATGCGGATGTCCTCTATCCCGTATGTAAAGTCCCGATGATCGATGCCATCGCCCCGGATAACCACGTTCCGAAATCTGGTGAAGTGGATAGCATCCTCACTCACCAGGGGCCAGACCTCGGAGATATAGTTCTCCAGGCAGGTGCGCTCGATACCGAGTTTTTCATCGAAGAACTTACCCTTTCGATACCGCTGGTGGCATCTTGGCATCAGGATAACCTTGTCCCCAAACAGTTCCGCCCCGCCGTTGAAGACCGCCCCAGTCTTGAGCTCGCCGTTCTCCTGCCAGGTGAGCCCGAGTTCCTCTGGCTTCACAATGGGGTTATTCTCAAAAGAATCCAGCTTGAAGATGGTCTCTCCGGAGTCGAGCGAGAGAACTTCGCCGTCACCCAGCTTTTGAACGCTGCGATCCAGTACAGAGGTCATAACCTTTTTGCCTCTTTTCGAGTATTCATCAACTCTTCGAATAACTGCAGGAACCTTCCGGCGATCTTTTCAGCATTGTGCTCTTTTAGAAAAGCCTCTACACTTTTGAGGTTGAATGTGCCTTCGAATAGGCCAGCGAGCTTGGCTTTCAGGTCCTCAAAATCTCGATATTTCACAATTTCATCTCCATGTAGCTCCACGAAGTTGGACTCGTGAAAAAGAATTGGGCAACCGGAACCTAAGAGCTGGCACACCGAGCTGGAGACGACGGCCTTGTATTTCTGCGAGGACTCCCGGTGAATGAGCAAGGCCTCGGAGGCGTGCAGGTAGGTGTACAGCTCCTCTAAAGGGAGCGGCCTCACCTGAAGGTCTATAAAGTCATACTTCTTTTTCGCCTCGTGCAACTCATCAACATCGCTTTCGGGATTGGCAATGATCAGATACCTCAAAGGATATTCTTTGGCCACCTCTTTCAGAGCGGGCAAGACACTGACGACATCTTTGGGCCTGAAGCCGAAGGAGAATACGATCCTCTCGTCCAACGGAAGGCCCAGCTTCCTTCGTGCTTTCTCCTTATCACCGAGCTGGAGATCATGGTATGGATAGGGAATCATATGGATTCTCTCAGCGGGGAAGGATTTGACCAGGTAGTCTTTGTATCTCTGATCAAAACAGACGGTCGCATCCCACTCGAACTTGTGGTAAAGAGGGTCTTCCGGGGCTCTGCCCTCGTGGACCACTTGAACGGTAACGGCTCTTTCCTTAATCTTGGGAAAGACCTCAACTAATTTTTCGGCTGGCAATCTCTCCACATTTTGAGCAACGAAGACATCGTATTCTCCATCCAACAGCGGAGAGGGATCGAAGTAAGTGGCGCGGGTGACCGGTATGACCTCATCGACGCTGAAGTGCCGGATTACGAAATCTTCATCTTTCTGAAAGGTGGGCCTGGCATCAGGGTGCTTTTGAGGGGAAAATATCCTGAGTTGGTGACCCAACCTCACCCAAGCCCTCCCCACCAGTTCGGCGTGAATGGAAGGTCCGTTGGCGGCATTCCAAAGGCAGATCATTCCAATCTTCATCTTTGCTCCACAGCTGATCCAATAGGCGTTTCGGTTGAAGTTCTGGGTTCCGCGGCGACCGGGAGGAAGTGAGTCCTGGCATCATGTTGCGCCTTCCCGTCCAGTCACGTATTTGTCAAGCTCGGTGAGAGCCATTCTCCAGGACTTGTCAAACCATTGTCTTGCCTCTTCCCACTCCGGTGTATCTCTCCAGCCGGTATGTAGTAGGTGGACTTCAGTCCCATCGGCGCAAGGGATAAAGGATACGACCACATTTGTGAGAGGCCTGATCTCGTTCATGAAGTGCTTGAATTGTTTCGGTCCTTTCCACTCGAAGGAGAGAAGTCTGTTTGGTCGATGAGCCAATATCTTGCATCCAATAGTGCTGTCGTTCTCCCTGTCTTCGGGGTTCCAAAAGAGTTCGTATTTTCCGCCCACCTTCGGTTCCACATAAGCCGCCTCTGTTAGCCATCTCTCCAGATGTTCATTCACAGTGAACATTTCGAAGGCTTTCTCCGGGGAGCATTTTAGATTAGTCAAATGGTAGATAACCTTGTCCATGTTTTTCCTTCTCGATTAGCGCGCTCCTCAGTCTTTAGGAACCTCATAGGGATGGCAGCGGATATCAACGTAGGCGAAACCGGTCTGAGCCCGCTCCTCCTGTTCCTGAACCCAGGCCTCAATTCCAATCTCTTTTATTCTCTTTCCATCTGCAAGAAGAGTGGGATAACCTCTCGCAATCTCAAGCACCCGTTTGCAGGGATATTCCTCACAAAAGACGCAAAGGTCGATTTTCCGTTCAGGGGCACATTTTCTGATGGAACAGAATGGTGGGCCCCCATCCTGCCGACAGCCGGGGCAGGATTTGTCAGGATCAGAGAGATTGGTCAAGAGCTTCCAGAAGTCGTTGAAGCCAGGGATTTCTTTGCCCCAGAACTCGTAACCCTCTTTGAGCATTGATTCCCTTAGATCATTAGCTTGATGGGGAATGCGTCCGCGCTGAGCGCAGAGATTGCAGTGGAGGCCACAATAGCTGATCAACTTCAAGCCGGCTGTCATCTTATCTCCTTCCTCAAAGCAGCCCAGCGCATACCGGCTTATGGCGATCCATCGCGAAGGTGGCCTACTAGGTGGTGCCGTGCGAATTACTCCCGGGATGCGGATATCGGTCGAGAGCTAATTATATTCATCCCAACTTTTGACTTGCAGGTCTTTAGAGGAGGTCTTATGAATCGCCTCAACGAACCTCTTCGCAAACTGCAAATTTGTGATCAAAGGGACATCAAAGTCAACTGCCTTTCGCCTGATGAGATAATCATTATCGAGCTCTTCTTTTTCAATATTCTTGGGTATATTTATGATTAGGTCAACCCTCCCCTCAGCAATATAACTCAGGACATTTGGTTCTCTTTTCTCCAACGGCCAGTGCAGAACCTCGGCCTTAATGCCATTTGTCTCCATAAAATCGGCGGTCCCCCTGGTAGCGTAAAATTTAAACCCCATCTCAGCCAGTGTTCTGCTGGCCTCCAGAAACTCGGCCTTGCTATCTATCGGTCCCGTGGATAGCAGAATCGTTTTTCTCGGCAGTTTAAAGCCCACGGAGACAAGGCTCTTCAGAAAGGCCTCGTTAAAATCATCTCCCAGGCAGGCAACCTCGCCGGTAGAGGCCATTTCCACACCTAAGATGGGGTCGGAGCCTTTCAATCTTGTGAAGGAAAACTGGGGGGCCTTCACTCCGACATAGTCCAAATCGAAAGAAGACCTATCAATTCGCGGAACGGGCTTGCCCATGCTAATCCTGGTGGCTAAATCCACGAAGTTTATCCTGAAAACCTTGGACACAAAGGGGAAGCTCCGGGAGGCCCGCAAGTTGCACTCAATAACTTTGACCTCATTGTCCTTGGCTATGAACTGAATATTGAAAGGACCAGTTATATTCAATGCTTCCGCAATTTTCCCCGCGATTGCTTTGATTCTTCGCATCGTCTCCAGGTAAGTCCTCTGCGGTGGCAACACCATGGTAGCATCCCCGGAATGAACGCCAGCGTTCTCGACGTGCTCAGAGATAGCATAACAGTAAAGGTCTCCTCGCTTGGCAACCGCATCGATTTCTATCTCTTTGGCCCCGGTTATGAATTTGGAGATGACAACCGGGTGCTCTTTGCTGACCTCAGAGGCCTTTTTGAGATATTGGCGTAATTCCTCTTTACCCAGGGCAATACTCATAGCCACGCCGCTGAGAACGTAGCTGGGTCTAACCAAGACCGGGTAGCCAACCTTGCTGGCAAACTCCTCGGCTTCCTTTATACTGGTCAGTTCTTTCCACTGCGGCTGATCCACTCCCAGTCTATCCAGTAATTGCGAGAATTTATGCCGATCTTCAGCCCTATCTATACTAACAGGTGAGGTTCCAAGTATTGGGACTCCGGCATGGTGTAGTGGCAAAGCGAGACTATTCGGTATCTGCCCTCCCATCGAGATCATAACCCCCAGAGGGTTTTCTTTTTCGCAGATGTCTAAGATCCTTTCGAAAGAAAGCTCCTCGAAATAGAGTTTATCGCAAATGTCGTAGTCGGTACTGACCGTTTCCGGATTGCAGTTTATCATTATAGTGGGATAACCCAGATCCTTGAGCGCTATCACAGCATTAACACAGCACCAATCAAACTCCACGGAGGAACCAATCCTATAGGCACCACCGCCCAAGACCACGACCTCGCTTTCTTCTTCGAAATCGAGGTCATCTTCCGAAGCATTGTATGTCAGATATAAGTAGTTGGTCCTTGCGGGATACTCTGCCGCCAGAGTGTCTATCTGCTTCACGCAGGGCAGTATGCTCAGCTTCTTTCTTGCCTCTCTCACTGCCGGTTCGCTGCTGCCGGTCAACCGCGCTATCTGCAAATCGGAGAATCCTTTTCGCTTCGCCTGCTTCAACTCGGTCACGGGCAGATCTTCAAGTTTATGGGACCTAAGCTTGTCTTCCACCTCGACAATATTCTTCATCTTGTGCAAAAACCAGGGATCAACCTTAGATAGCTCGCATATTCTATCAATAGAGTAGCCCCTTCTGATGGCCTCCGCGATGGCAAACATCCTTTTGTCGGTGGGCTCTCTGAGCTCGCTCTCGAGATCATTGAACTGGATGTCGTTACAAACAAGGCCGTTCATACCGACATCCAACATCCGAATCGCCTTTTGAAGTGCCTCCTCAAAAGATCTGGCAATGGCCATCACCTCCCCTACCGACTTCATCTCAGAGCCGATACTGAGACTGACTCCCCTGAACTTCTGCAGGTCCCATCGAGGATATTTGAGAACAACATAGTCTAAGGCCGGCTCAAAACAGGCCGAGGTCTCCTCAGTTATGATATTTCTCAGCTCAGTCAGACTGTAACCTAAAGCCAACTTCGTAGCCATAAAAGCCAACGGGTAACCGGTGGCTTTAGAAGCCAAAGCAGAGCTTCTGCTCAATCTGCCATTAACCTCTATTATTCTGTAATCTTCTGATTGAGGATCTAAGGCAAACTGGATGTTACACTCACCAACGATACCGAGGTGTCTTATTACCTTTATTGACAGAGCTCTCAATTTAAAATTCTCGGGAGCGGTCAAAGTCTGCACCGGGGCAACGACTATACTTTCACCGGTGTGAATCCCCATGGGGTCAACATTCTCCATGGAGCAAACCACGATGCAGTTGTCGCAACTGTCCCTTACGACCTCATATTCAATCTCCTTCCAACCACCGAAGTATTCCTCTATCAAGATTTGCTTTGTGAAGGAAAAGGCCTTTTTTGTCAGCGCGACTAGTTGCTCTTTATCATAGACTACGCCTGAACCTAAACCACCTAAGGCATATGCTATTCTGCACATTACCGGGTAACCGATTCTCTCGGCGGCCTTTACTGCCTCCTCTACACTCGACACCGCTTCGCTTTTCGGAACGCGGAGATTGATCTCTTTTATTTTCTTTACGAATAGATCTCGGTCCTCAGTATTCAGGATGGCCTCGATAGGGGTTCCCAGAACTTCTACATCATGGTTTTTGAAGACGCTCTTTTCAGCTAATTCCACACCCACATTGAGGGCGGTCTGCCCACCGAAACCAAGTAATATCCCATCCGGCCTCTCTTTCTTAATAACTTTCTCTACGAAAGGGGTGTCAATCGGCAGAAAATAGACTTTGTCTGCGAGATAATCGGAAGTTTGGATAGTCGCGATATTGGGATTGACCAAGACGGTTTGGATCCCCTCCTCCTTCAAGGCCTTAATCGCCTGACTGCCGGAATAGTCAAACTCGCCCGCTTGTCCTATCCGTATTGCCCCCGATCCCAGGATCAGAACCTTCCTCAAATTCAATCGTTTTTCATTTATCATCTCATCGCCCTTGAAAACATGTCCAGCAGAAATTCGGTATCGTCCGGCCCCGGAGAGGCTTCGGGATGAAATTGGGTTCCAAAAAAGGGCTTCGATATATGAATTATGCCTTCGTTTGTTTTGTCGTTATTGTTGTAAAACCACTCCCGCCAGTCCTGGGGCAATGTATCCGAATCAACGGCATAACCATGATTTTGTGGGGTGATATAACATCGTTTCGTTCCCACCTCCACGCATGGTTGATTTTGACTCCTGTGACCGTACTTCAGCTTATAGGTGTCCGCACCTGCCGCCAGAGCTAAAATTTGAGAGCCGAGGCAGATACCGAGGATCGGTATACTTTCAGAGAGGGCTCTTCTGAGGTTCTCTATCGTTTCCTCGCACTTTTTAGGGTCTCCGGGGCCATTTGATATTACAATGCCATCTACCTTCTCGTTCAGAAAATCATAATTCCAGGGACACCTGACAACAGATAGATTCCTTCTTAGAAAGGCTCGTATAATATTATTCTTCACCCCGCAATCGACAATTATAACTCTCTTTTCCCCCCTCTCATATTCTATTGGGCCTTCGACACTAACCTCTGCTACCAGATTTCTTTTGTTTGGGTCCTCGAACTCAATATTCTCGTCATCATAAAGAATCTTTCCCGGAAGTGTTCCCTCTTCCCTTAATTTCTTGGTTAGCTGCCTTGTATCTATCTCAGCAACTCCGGGGATATTGTGCTCCTGCAGCCACTCTGACAAAGATTTCCTGGCATTCCAGTGCGAATAGGCTTCCGGGTAGTCAGCCAGTATCAGACCCTGAACCTGTATTCTATTTG
>JBHIBM010000001.1:0-24162 GCA_046759085.1 Candidatus Zixiibacteriota bacterium | reverse complement strand
GCTGCGAAACACTCTACCGGATCGGGAAGCCGACGGGTAAAAGAGACCTCTCCTACGGAGATCTGGTCTTCTTTGCCACCTCCGGTTCCAGAGTGAGCCACGTCGGGATCTATCTCGGTTCCGGAGAGTTCGTGCACGTCTCCAAATCCCGTGGCACCATCATCTCCGATCTGAGTGAGGATTATTACCGCAGAAGATATAAGGGGGGAAGGAGGCTCCTCGATTGAGGAAACTTTCCCCAGGCCTCGCCGTTTAACTCCTTAAGATATGAAAGAGAAGTTGCAGACGAAGTTGACGAACCTCCCCCGGGGGCCCGGGGTCTATCTGATGAAGGACTCTGGTGGGAGGATTCTATACATCGGCAAGGCCAAGACACTGAAAAACCGGGTGAGGTCGTATTTCCACAAAACACCGCGGCGGGATTTGAAAACTGACGTCCTGCGGTCGAAGATCTCCGATTTCGAGGTCTTAGTCACCGACAGCGAGATGGAGGCTTTGATCTTGGAGAACAATCTCATCAAGGAGCACCGTCCCCGCTACAACGTCAACCTGAAAGATGATAAAAGATATCCCTATCTGAAAATCACGAATGAGGCTTTTCCTCGACTTTTAGTGACCAGGGTCTTGAAGAAGGATGGCGGCAGATATTTCGGGCCATACACCGAGGTGAAACTGATGCGCCAGACCCTGAGGTTGATCCGGCAGATCTTTCCCTTGCGTACCTGCGGCCTCAAGCTCCCCTCCAGAAGGAAAAATCGGGTCTGTCTGAACTACCACATCGGACGTTGTTTCGGTTCCTGCGAGAACCGCATCTCCGAAGAGGAATACCGTCAGATTGCCGATGGAGTCGGGCGGTTTCTCGCCGGTCGTAAGGTGGAGCTCTTGAAAGAACTCCGCTCCCGAATGAAGAGCCTGGCGGAGGCGGAGGAGTATGAGACCGCCGCCAGAGTTCGGGACCAACTGCAGAACTTAGAGGGACTCATCGCCCGCCAGAAAGTGTTGAATCCCGACATGGCCGACCGCGACCTCATCGCCTTCAGCCGGGAGGGTGTCGATGCCTGTTGTGTGACCATGCAGGTGCGAGAGGGGGTCCTAATCGGCAGGCAGCACTTCTACCTGGTGGCTTCCAAAACCTCCGAGGATGGGGAGCTGCTCAAGACCTTCCTGATGCGTTTCTACAACACCGCCGAGGCCATCCCTCCGCAGATTCTGCTCCCCTCCAAGCCCAAAGACGAGCCCCTGGTGGGCAGGTATCTCTCTCGGAGGGCAGAATCTAAGGTGGAACTCACTGTACCTCGAAGGGGTCAAAAGGCGCGCCTGTTGGATCTGGCCTCTCAGAATGCGAACTTGCTCTTGGAGGAGCTACTTGCCCAGAAGAGTGAGATGAAGAGAGGTCTACCGCGCTCAATTCATTCCTTGAAGAGGGACTTATACCTGAAGAATCCCCCCCGCAGGCTCGCCGCTTTCGACATCTCCAATTTGGGTTCCAACGGGGCCGTCGGTTCTCTGGTGTTCTTCGTTGACGGTAAACCGCGGAAGGGGGAGTATCGCCATTTCAAAATAAGGACCGTGGAGGGTCAGGACGACTACGCCATGATGGCGGAGGTTGTGGAGCGATACTTCCGTCGGCTGATCGAGGAGAAAAGGCACTTCCCGGATCTGACTCTGGTCGACGGGGGAAAGGGACAGCTAAACGCCGCCCGGCAGGTTTTGAGGAAGCTCAAGATCGCAAATGTCAACATTCTCGCCTTGGCCAAAAGATTAGACGAGGTCTTCCTGCCCGGCAGAAGAGAACCCTTGATGATTCCCAAGACCTCCTCCTCTATTAAGCTTCTACAGATGGTTCGAGATGAGGCTCATCGTTTCGCAATAACCTACCACCGGAAGTTGAGAAAAAAGGAGAGCTTCAAATCGGAGTTGGAGGCGATAAGGGGAGTCGGCGAGAAGAGGAGGCTGGATCTATTGGCGAAGTTCGGTTCCGTTGAGAGGATAAGAAAGGCGAAGCTTTCGGAACTCCTGGAAACGTCGGGCATCCCGGCCAAGGTGGCGGGAACGATCTACGGCCATTTTCATCCGGAAGGTGAGTAGATGCTAATAAAGGTCTTCGAGGTCGGACCCTATCTGTCGAACTGTTACTTGGTTGGAGACGAAGCCACCGAAGTCGGAATGATCCTCGACCCCGGCTTCGAGGCCGGAGCTATCCAGTCGGGAATCCGGTCTCTAAACTTGAAAATCGAGAAGATCGTTCTCACCCACGGACACCTGGATCACATCGGAGCGGTGGGAGAGTTGAAGTCAAAGACCGGCGCCGAGCTTCTCATTCACCGCCAAGATGCTCGGATGCTGACAGACCCCCGAGAGAATCTCTCCGCCTTCAGCGGCGAGAACATGAAAGCCCCAGAGGCCGACAGATTGCTCGAGGACGGAGAGGTTGTATCAGTCGGCAATCTGGAGTTTCAAATCCTTCACACTCCGGGGCATTCTCCAGGGGGAATCTGTCTTATATCAGACAAGATTGTCTTCACTGGCGACACCCTCTTCGCCGGCTCCATCGGTCGCACCGACTTCCCCGGGAGCGATTATGAAACCCTTATGAGGTCCATTCGCGAGAAACTCATGAACCTTCCCGATGACACCACCATCTATCCCGGACACGGACCCAAATCGACCATCGGGCAGGAGAGAAGATTCAACCCCTTCGTGCTTGAGGCTCTGAGGCCGTGACTGTGGATTTGATCGATTACCATATTCATCCCGGATACTCCCTGGACGCCACCGGCAGCATCGAAGCGTTCTGTCAGGAGGCGTTGAAGAAAGGATTGAAGGAGATCTGCTTCACCACCCATTTCGATACCGACCCCCGGAGAAAAAAAGTCGATCCTTTTATGATAGTTGACGGTAAACGCCTGCCCCTGGAGAAGGGACTTCCCAGATACTTCCGGGAGGTAAAGGAGACTCAGAGAAGATATGAGGACATGGGACTTCTGGTGAGGCTAGGCCTGGAGGCCGACTATGCTCCCCACTTCGAAGACCAGTTGCGTCAGGCCCTATCCGGAATTGAGGTCGATTTCCTTCTCGGCTCAATCCACTGTTTGGAGGGGGTTGCCTTCACCGACCGCAGGGAATACGAGAGGTGTTTTCAGGGAAAAAGCGTCAGGGAGATGTCCAGGAAGTATTTCGAGAATCTGGCGGCGCTGGTGAAATCAGATCTTTTCGATTGCGTCGCCCATCTCGATGGTTACAAGAAATACGGGTTCACCTATTACGGGGAGAAAATCTTCACTGCCCATCGCGACTATATCGAGCCGGTTTTAGAGCTCATGAGCTCCCACGATCTGGGGACAGAGGTGAGCACCGGCGCCCTCCGCCGAGGATTCAAAGATTTCTATCCCTCCAAAGAGATTCTGGAACTGATCAAGGAGTACGGGGTGAAGGTCGCCGTCTTGGGCTCGGATGCACACCACCCGGAGGAGGTCGGATACGAAATCAAGAGGGCGAACGATTCACTAACGGATTTTGGATTGGAGTTGAGTTTGCCAACTGTGGTCTTGGCCGAGAAAGGGTGATTAGCTGACGATGTATGGCCTCGAGCAAATAGCCATAATGGTTCCCGGCTTTCTTTTCGCCATCACCATTCACGAGTTCTCTCACGGCTACATAGCTTATCGTCGTGGAGACCCCACCGCCAAGATGATGGGTCGGCTTTCGTTGAACCCTCTGGTTCATCTGGACATCCTCGGTTCGATAATGTTAGTCTTCGTCGGTTTCGGCTGGGCCCGCCCGGTGCCGGTAAATCCCTACAACCTTCGCGATCCCAAAGGGGACATGATCTGGGTATCCTTCGCCGGACCTCTTGCCAACCTGCTTTCTGCGTTCTTCTTCGGTCTCATCTTGCGCGTCTATCTTGGCACCGGCGGGGGCCTGGATTTCCAGACACCTTTTGTGGGGGTGTTCCTGAGGATGTTGATATTCGCGGTTCAGATCAATATCATTCTGGCGATATTCAATATGTTCCCGATTCCCCCTCTGGACGGCTCCAAGATCCTCTTCGGGCTCCTGCCTCCCCAGGAAGAGAGATTCTACTATCGAATGGAACGCTACGGTCCGCTAGTCTTGGTGGGGATAATCATGGGCGGATATATATTCGGAGTTAATCTCTTTGCGTACATATTTTCTCCGTTCGTGAGGCTTTTCGGTTACCTGTTCACGGGATTGCCATTGTAGCGCGCATATCTCAATGACATTGTAACATTGGAACGGCGTATCACCCAATCACAAACCCCATCTCCAAACGTGTGGTCCGGTTCAAAGCTCCCACTTTTCCCCGTTACAATCTGCACCTTAGCGTCACTATTGATCTTCGCCTCCTGCGCCCCCCGGAAGATCATAAAGCCGCCCCCGAAGGTCAGAAGCCCTGAGGAAGTGGTCGCTCTCCTTGCGGAGCAAGATGCACACATCAACACATACGCCGGGGACATAGACGTAGATCTTCACAGCGAAAAGATGAACCTCTCTTTCGGTATGGAGTTGTATTATCGTGAAGCCTCGGAGCTTGCCTTCACACTCGAGATGATTCTGGGGATTGATGTGGCCAAGGGAGTTCTGCGTAATGATACCGTCAGGGTCTTCTCTCCATTCACGAACTCGTACTTCGAGCAAAACCTACAGGAGGGGAGGTTTGTAGAATTTGGCGAGCAGAGATTTGACCTTGTAAGCACCATTCAGTTCTCAATGGGGAAATTCGGGTTCGACCGAAACGACAGCAGATTCATCGGCAGGCAAGAGGGTTTCTATCTGTACGAGATGGCGGATACCGTCTGGGATAAGAAATTCTGGGTAAACCCCGCCACCCTCACGGTGGCCAAATGCCACTGGCGACATCGTGACGAATCTTACGACCTCTGGATCAGTTACTATGATTTCCATAGAATGGATGGTCGCTGGCGTCCTAAGATAATCACGCTGCTTTGCCCGGCCAAGGGGTTCAGAATTAGAATAAAACTGCGTCAAGAAATGATTAACGTAGAGATTCCTGACAGCTTCTTTGAACTTCGGATCCCCGAAGATGCCAGACGAATTGAACAGCCAGCGGAGCAACCATCCTCTCTGAGATGAGCTCTCTTGCGCCCATGCGTCAGTATTACCTCTACTATTTGACCCTGATAATCTTCGCGCTTTTTCCTTTCGAGCTCGGCCATTCCTGGCAACAAGTGGTGTCGTACCGTATTGATGTCCTTTTAGACACCGAAGAACATACCCTGATGGGTAATGAAATAGTCGTTTACGTCAACAACTCGCCTGACACTTTGAATTACGTCTGGTTCCACCTATATCCGAATGCTTACAAAGACCGCGACACCGAATTCGCCAGGGAGCAATACAAAGCAGGGAAGAGCGACCTCTATTTCTCATCCCCCGAAGACCGAGGCTACATTGAGATAATCTCTCTCGAGTGCAACGGCCGATCTTTAATCCCTGAGGCCGCCGGTACTGAGATGAGGGTGAACCTGCCGGTTCCGATTCAGCCTGGTGACACCGTCACATGTGAGATAGATTTCCTGCTCAAATTGCCATATCTATTTGACCGGCTCGGTCATAAAGGAAATCGCTATCAGATAGCTCATTGGTATCCGAAGATGGTCGTGTATGACCAGCGGGGCTGGCACCCTGATGGTTATCATTTCATCCCCGGTTTCTACGGAGAGTTCGGTACCTTCGATGTGGCTATCACCCTGCCGCGGGAATGCATAGTCGGCGCAACCGGGGAACTGATCGGCCCTCCTGATGAGCTCAGAAGACTGGATCCTTTAGACCGTTACTCAAGACTGTCCAAACGCCAACGCCGTCAAGTCAAACATCCTTATGACGATCCTGCATCTCAATATGGTTACAAGACCCTGGTTTTTCATGCCGAGAACGTCCACGATTTCGCTTGGACTGCAAGCCCAGACTATCTATTGAAGAGGGAATACACCAACAGCATCCAAATCGATCTTCTATTGCTGCCTCAGGATGAGAAAAAGATGAGGGAGATCGGCACATATACGAGAGAGGCAATGGAATTGTACCGGGAATGGTTCGGGCCCTACCCTTACAGAAGATTGACAATCGTTGACGGCGCCGATTTTATGACCCCAGGCATGGCAGCACCGAGCTTGATAGTCATTCCTAGCGATCTCCCCTCTCATACGAAATTGCTGGAGCTGGTAGTGGCACGCCTTCTCGCGCAGCAGTGGTTCTATGGAGTTTTGGGCAACAATGAAATCGACTCCCCCTGGCTCGATGAAGCCTTCGCCACCTTCTGCGAGCTTAGATACTTAGAGGAGAAATACGGAGAGGATTACTCTCTTCTCGAACTCCCCTTCGACCTTCCCTATTTCCCGGAGTTCGACGACAACTATGTCGCAAATGTTTATTACTATATGTACGCCTCTGCCCAACGTGAGGAGATTCTGTCGAAGCCTGCATATGAGTACACAGAGGGAATGTATACACACCAGCTGGCATGCTACAAGGGCGCCTTGATTCTGTATATGCTTAGAGACCTTTTAGGCCATGGCACCTTTGACACCGCGATGAAGACCTACTACCAGCGATACATGTTCAAACATCCCAGGATCGAGGACTTCGTCTCGGTTTGCGAGGAGGTCAGCGGAGAGGAGTTGGATTGGTTTTTCAAGCAGTGGTTGACGACCACGAAGCGATGTGACTATGAAGTCACAGGCCTTAAGAGCAGAAAGATAAGAAGGTCGCCCCACGAGGAGAATCCTGGGGGTGGCTATCGAAACGAAATCACCCTCAGAAGAAATGAACCGATTGTCATGCCCGTGGAGGTGGTTTCTTATACCGATAGTGGAAGAGAATACCGCTTCTTCTGGAACGGAAGGGAGCCAGAGAACACCATAACGTTCCACAGCTGGGAAAAAACAAAGCGCGTTGCAGTCGATCCTGAAAAGAAAATCCTGGATTACTATCGTTGGAACAACTGCAAACCGAGGAAGTATTCTTTCGGCCTCTTCTTCGACAAGCCCTCATTCGATACCTACCAGCTTTTCTTTATCCCATATATATTCTACAGCCCCAGCACACGGTTGCAAGTTGGCGGTCTTCTTATGGGGCGACAGTTCATCTTGGCCGGCCCCGTCTTGGGAAAACATCAATGGAGCTTCGCTCCGATATACTCATCCGGGAAAAAGACCTTGAGACACAGCGGTAGCTACCAGACTCCGCTCGGTTTCTGGGGATCTTTCTCAAAACTATCCTTGGGATGGTCTAGATCCTGGGATTATTCCCGTGCATATGCGGGAGTGAGCTTCGAGAAAAGAGAAAAACTCCTCCGTGGGCCAACACACACTTTCGAGGTGTCGTTACAGCATCGCCAGGTGAAATCGATCTCGGATCAGGACCCCCGGGATTTCAGCCTGGGCCAGTACAGCGGCGTGGATTTGGCATACAGTTTCCAAGAGCGATGCCTCCGTTACGGCGGCAATATCAAGAGCACCGTGACCCTCGCTAAAGACCTCGATGACGATATTTATCAATTTGGGAAATGGTCATTGGAATCACAGAGTTATTACCGCTGGTCACAGAAAATCAAGACCGAACTGCGATTGTATGGCGGTTATGGCTGGGGAGATATGCCCTTACAGGAGTATTTCTTCCTCTCCGGGAAACTGATTCCCGAGGGCATGCTCGGTTTCACCTGGGAATCTACCGGAGAGCTTTCGCCTCAAGAGAGGTGGCACCTCTGGGGTGACGGAAACTTGAGGGGCTATTTCGGAAGACATCTGAAGGGGAAGATGATTACGACTATGTCGTTAGAGAACAGCCTCCCCTATCTGCCGGCGTATCTTTTCCTTGATGTAGGCAATGTGTATGCAGGATGGAGCAAGCTTCACATCAAGACTGTCAAATCCGATTTCGGGATAGGCTTCAGATTCTTCATCTTCAGAGTTGATTTTCCGCTATGGATCAGTCATCCCTCCGGGGAGGGTAGCTGGAAGTTCCGCTGGATAATCGGTTTCAGCAAGGGATGGCAGTAATTGAGCCCCGAAATGAATCTTCAAATCTATGAAGAAACGATGTAGATCGTGTTTGGGTTGTGATATCTGATTATCTCGAATCCGTATGAATCGAAGTCAGACCGTAATATTATTTCAACAACACCATCTTCTTGGTATCAGAGAAATCTCCAGCAGATAGTCTATAGAAGTAAAATCCTGTAGCGGCTGTCCTCGCATTCCAGATGACCAGCTTGTAGCCCGCCTTCTCTTTTCCATTCACAAGCGTAGCCGCCTTTCGCCCCAAAAGGTCGAAGATCTCCAAACAAACATGGCAGTCTCGAGGAAGCTCATATCTTATGATAGTCGAAGCATTGAACGGATTCGGGTAATTGTCCCGAAGAGCAAACTGTCTAGGCAGATTCCTTTCTGTCTCCTCAGATGTCACTCCCGTCTGACCCACAAAAACCAGCCAATCCTGAGTGGTAGTGTCTATGTAATCTGTCACCGCAGCCTGAATGGTATCATAACCGGCATACTGAGAATCCGCAATGAACAAGAAGCTGTCACCATCGGCGACTTGGGTTCCATTTAAGAGCCACCAGCTCGAAGTAGTGTCACCATCGTAATCGAGCACATCCACCCAGAAGAGAAGAGAGTCACCGATGTTGAGAGTGGTCTCAGCAACGGCAGGAAAGTAATCAATGATATGCGGGGGCTCATTCTCGCCTATGGGGTTCAGCCGCCAGAAACGGGTATCCCAACCGTGGGCCGGATAGACCTTGCTTTCGTCCGGCTCACCATCGAAGTAGTTGAAATTCGCTGAAGCCATCCCGTATATCGGAGAGTATCTACGAAGCTCGTCGCCTGCGCCAGCAGTGTTTCCATATATGTCATTTCCCCAACCAGGCGAACCACCGACAACTAGCGATTCCGGCGAGGCTGTCACAGCACCGATGCCACCACCATCGTATGCATGATTAGCATGTATCTGATTGCGGAAGAAAGAACATGTCTTCGAATTGGGCGCAAATACCCCGCCACCATAGTCAGCACCGTTATCGTTGATAATGTTGTCCGTGAATATGATTGGGCAGTTGCCAACATAGACGCCGCCGCCATCGCCATGGCCGGTCCGACAGGATACATCCATTTCGTTGTGCGAGATAAGATTGCTCGAAAACGCCACCGTCGTGCGGCAGGCGGACAAGTAGACTCCACCGCCCGCACCACCGCACTCCTCCTGTGCGAAAGCTTCGGCTTCATTGCCGGATACGACGTTCCCACTAATGCTTGTCTCCCCACAGGCGTTGAGATATACGCCACCTCCGTAAGCCTCCGGCCAAGGGCGGCCTATCGACTTTGCCAGATTGTCTTCTATAACGTTTCCGATGACATACAGAGAATCAACTCCAGACATGTATAGTCCCCCTCCCATAGCGTCGCCCTTTGTTGAAACGATATTGCCAGAGATCGTGCAACCATCTATCAGGATTGAGTCACTTCCTGCAGCTGCTATGCCTCCTCCCCCTGCGTCGATGGTAGCATCTTCAAGAAGCACTTCGTTGGACTCCGCAACGACATCCAGTATGCTGACGCTCTTGCATTCCGCTATTCTCATTCCGCCACCGTATAGACTCAGCCTCGGTTTGTAGCGCTTGTTGTCATGAATATGATTCCTGTATAGAACCAACGTGGTGCAGTTTTCCGCTTGGATGCCTCCACCGCCATTCCTTATCTCAAGGGTCTCGATCAGTATCTCCCTCTCTTCAGAGACGCTGACTACCGGCCAATCATAGCTGTCTCCCGAAAGGACAGCTATGCTGTCAAGCCCAATGAGCGAAGTGTAGCTCCGTACATCTATCGGAAAGGTCTCCCCAGCCCCAGAATCGTAAAGACCTGGATAGACAAAGACGGTGTCAGGGTCACCGGGGTCATTCCCCACCTGCTGGGTGGCATATGAGACATTCCGCCAGGCACTGTCCGGAGAAAGCCCGTTATTGCCATTGTCCCCCTCTGTAGAAACATAGTAGACAGTAGCAAAGCTCGGAACGAACAGCAGTAGGCTCAATATCGCTCCCCCTAAGAACCTCGTAAACATCTTGAATCTCCCCCTACTTCAAAAGCACCATTCTCTCCGTGGCACTGAAGTCGCCCGCAGTCAACCTGCAAAAGTAAAAACCAGTGGCAACATCTTCAGCATACCAGACCGCAGACTTATGGCCAGCTTTCTCTCTCCGGTCCACCAGAGTGGTGACTTTTCGCCCCAAGATGTCGAATATCTCCAGGCGAACAGGACAAGGCCGCGGCAGTTGGTATCTTATCACCGTTGAGGCGTTAAACGGATTCGGGTAGTTGTCTAAAAGGGCAAACTGCTCCGGGAGGTTTTTGTCTCCCTCTCCAAATGGCACCGAGGTGGGCCCCACCTGCATATACCAGTAATGACTGGTGGTATCCTCAAAGTCAGCCACCGCAGCCCGGAGGGTATCGTAGCCCGCATACTGAGAGTCAGCTATGAAGAGGAAGCTGTCACCATCCGCAAGGTGCTCACCGTCCAAAAGCCACGAAGTCAAGGTTGAGTCTCCGTCGTAATCCAGGACTTCGACCCAGAAAAGGAGCGTGTCACCAATGTCCAGCGTCGTCTCCACAAAGGCGGGAGAGTAGTCCATTATCCGCGGAGGTTCGTTCTCATCGATGGGGTTATCGCGCCAGAAACCGACATCCCAATATTCGAAGGGATAAACCCGGTTTTCGTTGGGCTCTCCCCCGAAGTAGTTGAAAGTGGCGAGGATGGTCTCGGGCGGGGCGTAATAGTATCTCCAGAGGTCATCACCCCTCTCGGCAACGTTATCGTAGAGATCATTCCCGTGGCCAGGAGAACCACCGACCATCAAACTGTCCGGGAAGTAGACGCCGATGCCTCCCCCACTGCCAGCACGGTTACCGTATATACGGTTGCCAGAGAAGGAACATACAGATTGAGAATCCACACATACCCCTCCCCCCCAACCATCGGCCCCGATTCCATACTCAGCCTCGTTGCCGACAATGGTGTTGTCGATGAAGATGGCAGAGGCGTTATCTACCTTTACCCCTCCGCCATCGCCCCGGGCGAACTCACAGTTGCCGATAGAGTAGTTGCCTGAAATCAGATTCTCGCTTAGGGTAGCCTGACCAGAACCGTCGACGATGTAGATTCCACCACCATGGCTGAGGCAGGTATCTTGAGGCGTCCACCGGTAGAGAGCATTCTGGCGTATACTGTTCCCCTGGATTAAGAGCTCTCGACACCCCGTCAGATAGAGACCTCCGCCGGAGGACTCGGCCTTGTCAGTAATGCTTTTCACCAGGTTACTATCTACGGTGTTGTCGGTGATATTCACCAGATCGCATTCAGCCAGGGCCATTCCCCCACCGCAGGCTATCCCGGCATACTCAACAGTGTTGGAGGACACCGTGTTGCTGTCTATTGTGACCAGGTCGCTTTGAATAACTCCTAACCCGCCCCCGGCATATACCCTCTGAGTCTGAGAAATCTCGTTCTCACTGATGAGATTGCCCTTAATCGTAACCTCTCCAGATCCCAGAACCGCGATGCCACCACCGAAGGGGTTGTCCAGAAGACTGCGACGCTGGTTGTGGTGAATATAATTATCCTTTATTATCAGCTTGGAGCAAGTTTGAGCGTTTATGCCCCCGTCTCCAGCGGTTATCTCTAAGTTTTCGATCTGAACCAGTTGGTGTCGTTTGATGCGGATGACCTCAACGTTGACAGTGTCCGCTGCAGAGAGAACGACACCGGTATCCAGCCCAGCTAAGGTGGTGTAACTCCGCACCCGCACCGGAAAGACCTCGCCTGCCTCCATGTCGTACAGGCCTGGATAGACCAAGACGGTGTCGGGGTCTGCGGGATTATTCCCAACCTGAAGGGTAGCACAAGAAACGTTTCTCCAGGCGCTATCCGGCGAAAGCCCATTGTAGCTGTTCTCCCCGTCTGGAGAAACATAATAAGTGGTGGCACCGATCTGGAGGCACAGACCGAGGTTGACCAAAACCGTTACTACTAAAAGATTTCTTAACATCTTCGCATTCCCCTGGTTAAAGCTATTGAAAATGTAAACCCCACCCATAAAAGCTCAGTAATCTATATTAATATAACTGCTCGGTCTGTATTGTCAAGGAAAATCCTTGGCGCACATGATCGTGATTGATACCAGACAGCTTTGTCAGCCAGTCGTGTGGCTTCAGTTCTGGTCAAAAAGAGGATAGAACAGGGAGTGTTCTGCGGGAGCGTGCAGAAAACAAGATTGCAGCCAAAACGATGCCTCTATCAGCTTTTCTTGAGGCTGTTGAAGTGTCCCTTGTGGTTTTTTTCTGCCATCCCTTTGGCGAAAGGTATTCTCGTAGATCAGGTGGCTCTCTGTCGCAGATCACGTTTGGCAGAGCGGCCTGCTGATTCGGGCAAACAAAAAAAGCCCCGGGATTTCCGGGGCTCCCCCTCTACCCTATCTGTTAGAGTTTCACCACCTTGGTTGCCAGCGGTCCTTTGGGTCCCTCCGTTATGCTGTATTCCACCTCCTGGCCAGGCAGCAAGGTCCTGAAACCATTTTCCTGGATTACGGAGAAATGGACGAAAATGTCTTTGTCTTCCTCCTCTCCCTCGATGAAACCGTATCCCTTGCGGTCGTTAAACCATTTCACTTTTCCCGTGGGCATCAAACCTTCACCTCCTTTGCCCGGCGACAATCACCTCTGTAAATGAAGTTGAGAAGTTTGTCAGATGAATCGTCGGATTTTGTGGGGAAACTTCCATTTCAAACAAAGAGAACTTTAATCTGTTCTTCAAATTTATCGTCAAATGGTTTGACCTCTTAACCTCAATCTCACACCTGACCTGAAAATGCGCACCTGGGGAGGCGTAGAGCACGACCGCTAGACGTTTCTCGTTCACCTCGGGTGCAGAGAAACCGGGGGCCTAAGCGAAGCTCAATTTTAACTTGTGAAAAGGTGCGGACCTATATTACTTAAGGCATACCTGACTAAGCGGAGAGGTCTTTTGCCCAGACGTCAAAGGATGAAATTGATTGTGAATCCGGTTGCCGGAGGGGGAGCGGGTTTAAGGGCCATCCCCAAAATACAGAGATTCTTGGGGGAACTGGGAGGGGACCTCGATCTCCAAATCACCTCCAAGCCCAAAGAGGCAAAGGCGATTGCCCATCTGGCGGTCAAGCTTGGCTGTGGGGTTGTGGTTGCGGTCGGAGGGGACGGCACTGTCAACGAGGTCGCTACCTCACTGGTGGGAACCGAGGTCGCCCTGGGAGTCATACCGACGGGTAATGGCAACGACTTCTTCAGAATAACCGGAATCGATTCAAGCCTCCTGGCATGCTGTAAGGCTCTGACGGCGGGAAGATTTCGCAGAATCGATGTCGGGAGTCTGGGAGATAACAGATTCTTCTTCAACGCTCTGGGAGTTGGCCTGAATGGCACCATCGCCAGAAGGGCAAGCAGAACTCACCTCTTGAGGGGATCCCCCCTCTACCTCTACGCAACCTTGAAGACCATCCCTCTTTATCATCCCCCGCAGATGAAGGTGAGAATCGAAGATTACGAACTGCAGGGTAGAACAACTCTGATTGCCGTCGGCAACGGAGCCTCCACCGGAGGCGGCTTTCAATTGACGCCCTTCGCCTCCGCGGATGACGGACTCTTGGATATCTGTCTGATCGAAAGAGTCAGCAAACTGAAGATGTTCTACTATCTGCCCAGGCTCTCGAAGGGGAATATTCCCCACTTAAGATCGGTCAAGATGTTTCGGGGCCGCAAGGTGGAGGTGGAATCGGAAACCCCATTCACAGCTCACCTCGACGGGGAAATCCTGGGCACAGACCTACATCGCCTCCGCGCCGACCTCCTCCCCAAGAAACTGAAGGTGATCTCCAAACTGTAAGACTCCACAGTGATCAGGGAAGCGAATCGGTCCAATTCGAAGTTCAACGTCATTAGGCTCTTCTTTCCCCTCTTTCTGATTTTATGCGCTGCTAAGATAGCCCCGGGAGGACAAGCGACCGGAGGGGAATCTGTTCTCCTTGGTCACGTTCACACATTCCCGAAACCGTCCAGCTTCTTCCTCGCCTCGTACGTCAGCGAGGGAGACAGCCCAAAGAGTCTCCCTGACAGCACCAGACTCCAGGAAAGCCCGAAGAGGAGCGAAGAGGAAAGCTCCCCTGTCATCCAGGCTCTGGAGACACAACTTCTGGAGAAAAGCCCCACCGGTGCTCTCTTTCGCTCCCTGGCATTGCCCGGCTGGGGGCAGATTTACACCCGCAACTATATGAGAGCCACCATATACGGGATCGGGGAAGTCATCTTCATCGGGGCAATTTGCAACTTCTGGAGCCTGACCAACAAGCACCAGGAGAGATTCGAGTTCGCCCAAAAGTATAGTCGCGGAGACTTCTTGCACACCTCCGGGGTGACAATTCTACCCCGCGGCACGCAGTTTCAAGTTCCAGAAATCCCTCAAGAGCAGAAGGAGTTTGATCTCTATCAGCGGTTTCAGGACAAACGCAATTTCTATCTATGGATAACCGCGACGTGGGTATTCGTTTCCATGTTCGATGCCTATGTCAATGCCCACCTGTACAACTTCGATAAACTCTCAGAGGAGGAGGTAGCGATAGATTTCCGAATTGAAGATCGAGACGCCGACAAGATCTGCAAGTTAACGATAACCAAGAAATTCTAGGGGCGGAGAAATCGGGCTTAGCTTACCTTGAAAGATTGCCAGTATGAGATCCACCTTTTCCCCTCTTTATCTTTTATCCAGAGCAAAAGGTAGTATTTGCCCCTCGGGACCAGCACCCCCCTCTTTGTCTTGCAGTCCCAGCTCATCAGGCGAGGGACCCGTCCCAGGCCCAGCAAAATGCGAAGGGCTTTACCGGTGAAGTGTCGGAAGTTCTCAGGATGCGGTGGAGAATCGAAAATGTAGAATGCCCAGCTTTCCGGCTCTATCTTCTTCGGCATGTGGGTGCAAAAAACAATAGTCTTGGACAGGTGGGTGGAGACCTCCTCCACCTGGACTTTAAACCGGAACCGCTCTGGAATAGCTTCTTCCTCGGAGTCGACTCCTCCCAGAACCGGGAGGGTAAAAAAAAGGGAGATGAAGACGATGATTGCGGCTTTCGATTTCAACATTTTGGTTCCCCCTTCAATTTGGAGTGCAAACGCTATCTTTATCGGCAAGAGGTTCTTGCACTGAATTGGCTGTTCACGGGAAAAACAGCAAGGACGTAGTGGTGAGTCGTTAGTGCTAGAAGTATTATCTATGGATTGGAGTTCCGGGCGTTGAAAATAGAAAGGCATCTTAACACATTCACCGGACATTTCTCTAATGAGGGAAAAAATGAGCAAATTGCAGGCGATATCGCTGACTCTCTTGCTCCTCTGGGCTTTAAGCCTTCAGGCCGGAGAGCTGGGTTTTCAACAGATTGCCAATGAGATCTCGGTTTACCAGAACCTCTTTGACGATGGAGAAGATGCCGGACAGACCCTCCAGATTGTCTCCATCAACTCTGTAAAGATTCTCACCTGGTTCAACATCGAGTTCACCTACGATTTCAACCGCGATTTGGCCTGGAAGGGAAAGGACGATTATTACTATGAGCTGGGCGTGGTAAAACCAGTGTGGAGGAAAATCTCGCTCAACTACCAGAGAGTCGATGGAACCTTCTTGGAGAAACCGTTCAACCAGATAGGGGTCAGATACGGCTTCTAAGCATCGTAAGATTCATCATTGAACACTCCTCCGGGGCTCATCCGGGAACTACTGTCTCCGTGGGAGGTTATTCTACACGATGAATGCCAATCTTCCTGAGCAGGACTGGAACCATGAGACTGATGAGAACAAATTCACCCGGACCACTTCTAGCTGGTGCAATCACAGCTGTCACATTGGCGGCTCTTCTGACAAGCCAGTGCAAGACTAAGGAGGCTCCGGAGGGTAGAAACTCTGTGGACGAGATGAGAGCAGAGCGACATAATCGCCTGGTAAACGAAAAGAGCCCCTATCTCCTTCAGCACGCCGACAACCCCGTAGATTGGTACCCCTGGGGAGCGGAGGCCTTCAAGAAGGCTCGAAAGGAAGATAGACCGATCTTCCTCTCCATCGGATATTCGACCTGTCACTGGTGTCACGTAATGGAACACGAGTCCTTTGAAGGCCCCCAGGTGGCCAACTTGATGAACGAGGTGTTCGTCTCGATAAAAGTGGATCGGGAAGAGCGGCCGGACCTGGACAATATCTACATGAGAGTCTGCCAGATGATGACCGGCAGCGGAGGCTGGCCGCTCACCATCATCATGACCCCCGATAAGAAGCCGTTCTTCGCCGCAACTTACATTCCCAGGGAAAACAGGCTCGGGCGCATGGGGATTTTGGCTCTCATACCCCGAATCAAGGAACTCTGGACCACAGATCGCGACAAGCTCCTGAACTCTGCCGATCAAATCGCCGCCGCGCTGCAACAGACTTCAGTTGACTCCTCCGCCGGCGAGCTGGAGAGATCGACCTTGAAGAGCGCCTACCAGGAGCTGGGCAGCCGCTTCGATGAGGACTATGGCGGTTTCAGCGGTGCTCCCAAATTTCCGACTGCCCACAATCTTCTTTTCTTGCTTCGCTATTGGTCACGCACTGGCGATGACAATGCGTTGAAGATGACGGAAAAAACCCTGCAGTCGATGCGAGTCGGTGGTGTATATGATCATATCGGCTTCGGGTTTCACCGTTACTCCACCGACTCGAAATGGCTGCTGCCGCATTTCGAAAAAATGCTCTACGATCAGGCGCTACTGGCGATGGCCTATACAGAAGCCTATCAGGCGACCGGAAAGGAAGAGTATGAAAAAACTGTGCGGGAGATTTTCGCCTACGTCTTGCGCGATATGACCTCACCGGAGGGTGGGTTTTATTCCGCCGAGGACGCCGACAGCGAAGGCGAAGAAGGAAAATTCTATCTGTGGACGGAGGCGGAAATCCGACAGACCCTAGCAGAAGAAGCCGCTCTATTTGTTGAACTGTTTAATGTCGAAAGGGATGGGAATTTCACCGAGGAGGCCGGCGGATCGAGAACCGGTGCCAACATTCTGCACCTAAAGGAGTCCCTTCCGAAGACTGCTGCGAAGCTGAAAGTGTCGGACCAAGAGCTGCGAAGTCGTCTCGAAAATGCCAGAGAAAAACTCTTCGAGGCCCGCGAGAAAAGAATTCATCCTCATAAGGACGACAAGGTATTGGCGGACTGGAACGGCCTCATGATCGCAGCACTGGCAAAAAGTGCACGGGTCCTGGATGAACCCAGCTATTCTGAGGTTGCCCGGCGGGCGGCGGATTTCGTGCTCAAGAATATGCGCACCTCTGACGGGAGGCTTCTGCATCGCTATCGGGAGGGGAAATCCGGCATATCAGCTTACCTGGACGATTACGCCTTCCTCATCTGGGGATTGATTGAACTGTACGAAAGCACCTTCGTAGTCTCCTATCTCAAGAATGCGCTTGAACTGAACAACGACTTGCTGGAGCATTTCTGGGATGATGAAGGCGGTGGCTTTTACTTCACCGCTGACGATGGCGAGAAGCTTCTCGCCAGGCAGAAGGAGATATACGATGGCGCCATCCCCTCCGGCAACTCTGTGGCGATGTTGAACCTGCTTCGTCTCGGGCGTATAACTGCAAGTCCTGACCTTGAGAAGAAAGCATCACGGATTGGAACCGCCTTTTCCGGAACTGTCAGGCAGATGCCCTCAGCCTATACCCAACTCTTGGCAGCAGTCGATTTCGGGCTAGGGCCTTCTTATGAGGTCGTCATCGCTGGCAACCTTCAGGCAGAGGACACCAAGGCGATGTTGAGGGCGCTGAGGAGACAGTTCATACCCAACAAGGTGGTGCTCCTTCGTTCGAGCGAAGAGGAATTGCCTGAGATCGTCCGATTTGCGGAATTCACCAGATACCAGACCAGCATCGACGGTGAAGCGACCGCTTACGTATGCCTGAACTACAATTGCAGGCTCCCAACTACTGACATAGGCGAAATGCTGGAGTCGCTCACCGCCGAGGAGTTGCCCAGAAGAGGCTTACGCTAGATGACCTCGTAAGAGGCAGAAATCCAACCGGTAACATAGCCAACTCTGTTCAGTATTTCAACCATTGATCACGGACTATTCACCATTCACTACTCACTACTCACCACTCACCAAAAAACCCATCCAAATTCTGAAAAATTGCTGCAAAGTGGCGCGGAATGCGTTATATTGCAATGTGAGCTTCTGACCTCCTTGATTGAGCGCTGAGCGTCAATCTTGAGAGGTTCAGGAAACGAACCTAGGCTAACATGACAATAACAGGAGTTCCCGATGAGTCCTCTGAGAAATGAAGTTTGCATCTTTGTAGCTCTTTTGATTATTCTCTCTCCCCTGTCTCTTTTCGCACAGGAGGGAGTCGACTACGGGGACATCGTTGTCACCCGCTGGGCCGACCCCACCACGAAGCCCACGAGCTACCAGGAGTATATTTCCAGCCGCACCTTTGCGGAAAACCTCAATCCCGAATTGATCTATCGAGGTTTAACGACTCAGGGGGGACCGATGATGATCGTGATCAACCAATTGCTCTATTGGCAGATTGATAGCTCCTTTCAGGCCTTCAAGGAGGATCTGGAGAGGGAGGGATACGAGCCTGCGGTCTACGCGGTCTTGAATAACAACGACCCGGTGGCGTTAAAAGAGATCATAGTCGAGGAGTGGGAAAACAACTCCATCGAGGGAGTGATATTCATCGGCGATCTCCCCTTCGCCTGGTATGAGATGGACAACCCCTCGCCCTGGGGACATGAGGAGTTCCCCATTGATCTTTACTTCATGGATCTGGATGGCAATTGGGTCGATTCGGACAGCAACGGCCTCTTCGATGAGCATTACGGATACAACTACAAAGCCGACATTTGGGTGGGCAGGCTTCACGCTCATAATCTGACCTATCACGGGGCTGACGAGGTCAGCCTGATGGAACGCTACTTCGAGAAGAACCACCTCTATCGCACCGGGCAGGAGCGACTGGACTACAAAGCCTTAGCCTTCATCGACGACGACTGGCACACCAGCGGCTTTCAAGCAGCGGTGCCCGCCGCCTATCCCGATTGTGATGACGTTACTCATCCTGATTCCACCACGGCGCCGAACTATCGCTATCGCATCCGGGAATCGACCGACAAACGCTACGAACACATCTTAGTTTGTGCTCACTCTTCCCCACTATTACATCAGTTCCAGCGCGGGCATATCTATTCCTATTTCTACGCCCATCAGATCGACACCACCGTGGTCCAGGCTCACTTTTACAACCTCTTCGCCTGTTCCAACTCCCGCTATTCTGAGAACAACTACATGGGTGGGTGGTATGTCTTCCAGACCGACTACGGTCTTCTCTCCGTCGGTAGCACCAAGACCGGCTCGATGCTGAATTTTCTGGATTTCTATGTGCCCTTGGGCTGGGGGATGACGTACGGAGAGGCTTTTGAATACTGGGCGGTCAGAAATATGGAGGAGAGTCGTCCCTGGTTTTACGGAATGACCTTGATCGGAGATCCGACGTTAAAAGTCTCCGACTTCTATGTGACCGGGGTAGCGGAGGCCGAGACGACACCGTTGCCGACGCAATTGGTGCTACATCAGAATTATCCTAATCCTTTCAACAGCCAGACAACAATTGAATATGTCCTTCCCCGGTTCGGACACGTGAACCTTGGGGTCTTCAATCTCACGGGACAGAGGGTGGAAACCCTGCTTGACTGTGAGCAATCTGCGGGACTCAAGAGAATCAACTGGAACGCAGGTGACTTGACTTCCGGACTTTATTTTATTAAATTAAATGTAGACGGTAAAATCTCGAAAACCCGGGGAGTGGCTCTGATGAAATAGGTCGAAAGGTATCTTTCCACATTTTCGTTAGACAGCTAAACATCGCTGTTTCGTAAACATATATTATTTTCACTTCTTTGAGCTAACTTTTGACGCAATTGTAATGTGGGGAGCGAGGAATCATTAGCTGTTGGATACCGTGCGTCTGATATAGAACTTGAAGGAGGTTGTAATTATGCAGTTCTCAAAACTCTTATCAGTCTCAATTCTTCTTATTATCGTGGTCTACCTGCCGTCGTATTCGAGCCTCTACTACGTCTCTCCCGAGGGAAACAACAATAACAACGGCAGAACCCCTGAAACTGCCTGGAGAAACGTCTCCTACGCCACCCAGCAGGTGGGGAATGACCCTTCAGACCCGGACAGCGTTTTGATCTTTCCCGGAGTTTACAATCCGGGGGCAGGTGAAACCTTCCCGGTGATGGTCCGCAGTTACACCGCTCTGATCGGGGTCGATACCGGTGTGGTCCTGGAGGCAAACAGCGATACTCTGCCGGTGATCGGAGTCCTCGAGGAGACCGCATTCTGGATCGAGAATCTCGAAATCACAGAGGGAGTGATTGGCATCTTTCTGAAGCGATGCTCAGATTTCTGCATCTACAACAACAGAGTTCACCACAACCGGGGTCGTGGTTTGAAGATAAGAGGCAACAAACGCTTCAAGATTTTGGAGAACGCGATAGCTTCCAACACCGGCGGAGGACTTGTAATCCAGCACGGAAAGCAGATTCTTATCACTGGGAACACTATTACCATGAACTCAGGGAAAGCTATAGGGCCGCCATATTCTAAGGAACTCGTAGGTGGCGGCATCTCGATTCTGAGCAGCAGAGGCATAACGATTAATGGAAATGTTATTGGTCAGAACGAACTGACGTATCACGGCGAAGCTGACGCTACCGGCAAAGGTGGCGGGATTTCGGTACGTGATTCATATAACATTACTCTGCTCGGCAACACTATCACCGGAAATGAGGTGGATATCAGCAACACCGTGGGCGGAGTAGCTGCTTTCAGTTACGGAGGGGGAGTGTACGTTGGAGGGAGTGAGGCTGTGAAAATCAGAGGTAATCTGATCTCCCACAATCGCCTGTCGGCTGCTTCAAGCGAGCTGGCAATCTCCCGCGGTGGCGGGATATTTGCTGGGTATTCTGCCGCGAATGTGATTATCAGGCGAAACAGGATCGAGCAGAACAGGACAATCTCTGATGCTTACGAGTCCGGGGGCGGCGGAATGTTTTTTGACTTCTATGCGGAAGGCAACCTGCAAAAGAACATAATTACCGGCAACCACGTTATCGGTTATGGGGGTGGGGTTTGCGTCAACGGTCGTTGGGCTGGCGAGATTGTCATCGGTGGGGAACCTGGTGGTGGCAACGACATTTACGGGAATTCTGCTAGCCTTAGTGGCGATGAGCTCGGCTGTTTTGACTGTCGCGACACCTTGACCGCCACCTTCAACTACTTTGACGGGACTCCACAACGACCCCGCGTTGCTCCACCTGAGAACTGGGACACCCGCTTTTGGCGTGACAACTCTATACTGGAGAACGAACCACCACACATCCTCAGCTATTTCCCCACCTGTGCAGAAACGACCTTGTATGTTGGCGATTCCCTCCTCTTCTGGATTGAATCTCTTGACTACGATGGTGACTCTACCTTCACCTGGTGGCTTCTGAACGGGCAGCAGGTCGCACAGGGGGACAGTCTCCTTTTCGTTGCAGAACCCCAACATGTGGGCTACGACACCGTCCAGGTCAATGTCTCCGATGGCAGATCTTTGACCAGCCACGAGTGGTATCTGGAGGTGATTGGCGAAAGGTTTGCTTCTCCTGAGAAATTGAGCTCTCTGCCCAAGGCTTTTGCCCTGCAGGGAAACTATCCCAATCCTTTCAACCTCTCAACCGTGATCCAATACCAGCTCCCGGTGGACTGCTACGTTCGTTTGGAGGTTTATGACCTCCTCGGTCGAAAAGTGGCAACCCTGGCGGAGGGAGAACAGAAGGCTGGATACCGGTCGTTCATCTGGGATGCTTCAAAGGTTTCCTCCAGCATCTACATTTATAAGCTGACCGCTGGAGATTTTACCCAGGCAAGGAAGATGATGCTGGTGAAATAAAAGGACGGATGAACTCCGAGACTGATTGAAGACAGTTAAAAATGCGCTGACAATGAAAAACGGTGAGACTTGCCCAAGTCAGAGCCGAAGGGAATGTAAGCATAATCGATTCTCAAGAAATCAAAGGGTAGCTGGAAGCTCGCCCTCTTGAACTTCATCCCCAGACCGAAAGTTATATCCTTATCGCTGTAACCAGACATGTAACCCAAGCGCGGGAAGATCATGTCGGCATAACCGTATTCTAATCCGGCGTGAAACTTGACATCCCCATCATTGGGTTTGGCCACATCGACTGCCAGGATAACTTTGCCGGATAGAATCTCCTCTTCGGGACGGTATGCGAAACCCAGCTTATACTGTAAGGGGAGATTGAACTCCTCTACGATGAATTTAGCCTTTCCCCCGAGGTTCTGAACCACTGCACCCACCCTCAAATCCATTGGCAGATGATATAAGATTCCTAAGTCGGCAGCGTAGGCTGTCAAGTCTTCCACGTCAATCTTCTCGTATATGATTTTTCCGGAAAGACCAAGAGATAAGTTCTTTGTGGCCCTCATTCCCCAGGTGAGCGAAATAGCGAAGTCATGAGCGTCGAAGGTGCCCAACGGTGGACCGGCGGTCTCGCGCCTCTCAATGTCTGCCACCGTGGCGATGTTAATCGAGAGACCGAAACGCTGCCTACCCAGAGGAAAAGACCCCCCAAGATATTCCTGGCGTATGTCCTGTATGAATTCGTTGTGCATCAGAAGAAGGTGGACACCATCGGAGAAACCAAGACCGGCGGGATTCCAGTAGAGGGCGGAGGCATCATCGGAGACAGCGGTGAAGGCCTCTCCCATCCCCAAAGCCCTTGCTCCCACTCCATATCTCAGAAAGAGCAGACCGGAGGTGCCGGCCCGGTCGTGGATGTCCGCAACCGCGGAAGTCGCCAGTCCGAAGATAAAAAGAGATATAAAGGCCAGCTTGAGATTATTCTTCATGCTCACAATTCAAGTCCCAATCGCTCAAAACTGTAGCTCTATCGATATGACATGTTCGGGATCCTCGTTCACCTTCGCGGTGACGAAAGCATACCCGATTCCCAGGTCGAACCACTTGACCTCTTGCCACAAAGAGCCACCGAAGGTGAGACGACCATCGTCGTAGCCGGCTCGAATGCCGACCCACCTGTCCTCAACCAGGAGTCTCACAGTCGCTTCGTCCGATCCCTCTTCAGATTCTACCTCCTTCAACACTTCCCTGAAGAGCCAATACTCACCTCCGAAGTGGACTCTGGCCTCCTGCTTGTTGCTTTTCTCGATATCGGAGGCCAGCACCAGATGTTTATCGAGAAGCAAGCCGGAGGCCCCGAAACGGAAGTTGACCGGGAAGGTCTCCTTATAGGTACTACCCTGGGACCCGTACAGTGCGTAGTAGCTCCCGCTGTCCCAGTTGTAGCGACTGCCGATGTTCTGCACTGCCAAACCGACCGCATACTCCTCAGTCATCTGCAGGAAAACTCCCAAATCGAAGCCCACCCCGTAAGCGTTGAGGTTGGCCAAATCTTCCTGAATATACTTCACGTTCACGCCCAGAGAGAGCATCTCCAGCGGCTCTTTTTGAACCAGGCGGCGAGCAAAGGATAAGAATATGGCATTCTTGCGGTTCTTGATTTCCTCGGTGGGGAGTCCATCAGAATCCCGCCCCTGGACGTCGCTCACTCCAGCGTTGATCCACGACAGCCCCAGACTGGCATCGCCCATGATGGGTGTTGCCAGGTTGAAGAAATTGTACCTTCTGTCCAAGTCCAGCCGGCGATACATTCCCCCGATCGTGAACTCTCCTATCCTGGAAATCCCCGCCGGGTTCCAGTAGCCGGCGTTGACATCGTCGCACAGCCCGGTGAAGGCCCCGCCTAGACCGATCGGACGGGCTCCAATCCCCATAGTCGTGAATACTCCCGCATATCCACCATCTTCGCTGTCGGCGAGGCAGGTCGCACCTGCGAAGAAGGTGAGGATAAGCAGCGGGTATATGAAAACTCTATTCATCTTCTCTCCTTTATTTCAAAAGCACAATCTTTCCCCAGAG